>JAFXYU010000203.1 GCA_017541565.1 bacterium
CTTGATCAATATTTGAAACCGAAGGACGCGGAATGTAATTATGTCTCGGCAAAATCTTCACAATTGCACCGTTTTCAAATTCAACAAAATCTCCAACCAGTACACTTTGTTTTGATTTCTTCAAAACTTCGCGCAGTCTGCACTCGTAAATTTTGTCCTCAAAGTTTACATAATAGAAGTCGGAATGTATTTTAAAAATCTGCCCCTCTGCCATATAATCTCTTTATTATACAAGTTCGGTTTTTTCAACTTCTTGAGTGGTTGTAAATTTAACAATATCACCTTCTTGAATATCATTAAATTTAACAAAAGACAATCCGCACTCAAAACCTTGAGCAACTTCCTTAACATCATCTTTGAATCGTTTAAGTTGGTCAATCGCACCTTTGAATATTTCAACTCCGTCACGGTAGATTGTTGCAGTATCGTTTCTGTTAATCTTACCTTCCGTAACATAGCATCCTGCAATCTTCTGAACTTTTCCAATGGTAAATATTTGACGAACTTCAACTTGACCCGTTTGAACTTCCTTCACATCCGGTGAAAGGAGTGAAATCATTGTGTGCTCAATATCTTCCAAGATTTGATAAATAATATCATATTTCTTGATTGTAACACCCTCTTTTTCAGCAGCCGCAAGAGCGTTTGCATCTTCTTTTACGGTAAAGCCGAGAA
Source organism: bacterium (assembly GCA_017541565.1). Lineage (GTDB taxonomy): Bacteria > Cyanobacteriota > Vampirovibrionia > Gastranaerophilales > Gastranaerophilaceae > CAG-196. The sequence goes on from JAFXYU010000203.1 coordinate 676, forward strand.
TCAATGCATTTGACGCCGAAGCAAGCATAACGTCCGCTTCAGAAATGTCACCTACGCCGACATGAATAATTTTCGTATCGATTTCTTTTGACTCAAATTGTGCAATAGCCTGAGATACGGCTTCTGCAGAACCGTGAGTGTTTGCCTTGATGATAAGATTAAGGTGCGGAATATCGTCTTCTCCGCCTGCACCTGCCTCTCTTCTCATGTGAGCGGGGAGCATTGCTTCAAGACGTTTATTACGTTCTTTTTCTTTTCTCTTATCAACAATAGCCTTCATTTCTTTTTCGTTCTGAACAACCTCAAAATAGTCCCCTGCGTTCGGAACTTCAGTTAAGCCTAGAATCTCAACAGGAGTTGAAGGTTCTGCTTTAACAATTCTTTCGCCGGAATCAGAAAGGAGTGCTCTTACTCTGCCGCATGCAGTTCCTACAACAACACAATTGCCTGCTCTTAGGGTACCGTTTTGTACCAAAAGTGTTGCTACCGGACCTTTACCCTTATCAAGATTTGCTTCAATTACAACGCCTGATGCTTCAGCCTTCGGATTTGCTCTTAAATCTTGAACTTCAGCAACAAGAAGGATGTATTCAAGAAGTTCATCAATACCGTTACCCATAAGTGCCGAAACGTTCACCGTAATCGTATCACCGCCCCACGCTTCCGGAACAAGCCCATGTTCAGTGAGTTGTTGAAGAACTTTATCCGGATTTGCCCCCGGTTTATCACACTTGTTAACTGCAACAATAATCGGAACATCTGCTGCTTTGGCATGGTTAATTGCTTCAATCGTTTGAGGCATTATACCATCATCAGCCGCAACGACCAGAATTGCAATATCAGTAGCCTTCGCACCTCTCGCACGCATTTCCGTAAATGCTTCGTGACCGGGAGTATCAACAAATACAATCTTCTTTTCGTGTTTGTTATCAAGATATACCGTATATGCACCTATCGACTGAGTAATTCCGCCAACCTCGGTTGCAACAATTTTGTGTTTTGATGCTCTTATGCTGTCGAGAAGTGTCGTTTTACCGTGGTCAACGTGCCCCATAATCGAAACAACAGGAGCGCGTTTTTTAAGCAGTTTCTTATCAACTTCCGTCAAAGCCTTCTGTTTCTGCTCTTTTTCCATTTCTTCTTCAATAAACGCATCAAAGTCCTCTTCAAGAACTTCAAGTTCGTATTCCGCACAAACCTTTTTGATTGTATCGACATCAATTAATTGGTTTACAGTTGCCATGATTCCTTGGAACATAAGGAATTTAACAATTTCTGCAGGTGTTTTTTGGATTTTGTCTGCAAGTTCCTGAATTGTCATCGCTTCATTAACAACAAGCGATTTTACTTCTTCTACGGTTTCTTCTTTGTGCGCTTTCTTTTTGTGCTTCTGCGCAGCCGCTTTTTCAAGAGAAATCATCTCTTGATCTTCTTTTTTGGAATTAAAATCTTTTTCTTTCTTCTTGGAATCTTTTCTTCTGGACGGTCCGCCCTTTCCTTCATAGATTTCCTGAGGAATAATTCTTCTTTCTACGAGTTTTTTATTTTCACCGCCTTTATTGAACGGTTTTCTTTCTCCTGCGGCTGCCTCCTGAGGCTTTCCGCCTTCCTGTTTTTGAGGGGCTTTTCTTACAATTTCTATCCTTGAAGGAGTCTTGTACTCAATCTTCGTTCTTTCAATTCTTACGGTAGGTTTTTCAGCCTTTTTAATTACCGGTGCTTCTTCCTGCTTAACTTCCTCTGCAGGTATCTTTGATTGTTTTTCCACTTTTTCAATTTTTGGAACTTTTTGGACTCTTTCTACTCTTTCAATTTGCGGGGCTGTTGGTTTTGAGGATGTTTTTTTTGTTGTTTCTTCGGGGGTTTCTTCCTGAGGTGTTTTGGACTTTTTGACAATGAACGCTTTTTTTGCCGTATCTTTTTTCGGTAATAAACCTAAATGCTCTTTGAGTTTTCTGATTTGCACAGGTGTAACCGTATTGGAATGAGATTTTACCATAATCCCGATTTCCGCAAATTTTTCCAACACCTCTTTACTTGTTTTACCAAGTTCCTTTGCTAATTCACTAACTCTTAAACTGTCCATCCAATAGTCCTTTCAAATCCTCGCGAGAAATGTTTGCCTTCAAAGGCTTGTTTATCCCCTTTTTTAAAACCGTATTAATACATTCTTGATTATAACAAAGATATACAGATCTGCCAAATGTCTTGGAATCAGGCTGTATAACTATGTTTCCGCTTTTATGTTCTTTTGTTATTTTTATTAACTGTTCAAGAGGTTTTAACTCTCCGCATGATACACATTTTCTCTTATGTTCCAAGTTTAAGCCCTCTGCATAAACGGATGGAAATTCTGGCTCGCTTCCAAATACAATTTTGCAAGATTTGGGCATCCGTCCGGTGGAATATTCAGTTCAATGCTTTTTCCCACATACAATTGCGCCCCCTTCATTTTCAGGACGTCTGCGTGAAAAGAAGTGTTATCGTGCTTGTTAATCGTGTAAGAAATAACAAAATTGTCACGATTACCGTTGCTTTCCAGAGTTTTGATATATTCGTTAAGCGCCGCTCCGCCGTCTTTGCTTGAAAATGATTTTTTTAGTTTTTTGTTGATTTTAACTTTTGTCCCAAAATTTTGTTGATTTGATTGAATACAATTAACTCTCATATCTCTCCCCGATTCAAATCCTTATTCCTTCACCTCAGCCAACTTTTCGAGTTTTAACTTCTGGTCATATTCTATAAGAAGTCCTATTAATTCGTCCAAGTCCCCGTCTATTACCGTCCAAACATTAAGGTTATGGTTGATACGATGGTCTGTAAGCCTGCCCTGCGGGAAATTGTAGGTTCTGATACGTTCACTTCTGTCACCCGTTCCGACTTGTGAGCGGCGAAGGTCAGTAATTTCCTGCATTTGTTTTTGAACTTCCATATCATAGAGTTTTGAACGCAAAATCTGCATTGCGCGTTCTTTGTTCTGCAATTGAGAACGTTCTTCAGTACAGAAAATCATTATTCCGGTAGGCTTGTGGAATAAACGTGCGGCCGTTTCTACTTTGTTAACGTTTTGACCTCCCGCACCGCCGGAACGTGCCGTAGACATTTCTATATCTTCAGGTTTAATTTCGATTTCCACATCATCGACTTCCGGCATAACCGCAACGGTTGCCGTAGAAGTGTGTACACGTCCTTGTGATTCTGTTTCCGGAACTCTTTGGACACGGTGAACACCCGATTCGTATTTGAGTTTTGAATACACGGCATCACCTTTTATTGAAATAATAATTTCGGAATACCCGCCCGCCTCGCATTCTGTTTTAGAAAGAATTTGGGTCTGCCAACCTTGTTTATCGGCATATTTGAGGTACATACGCGCCAAATCTCCGGCAAAAATGTTTGCTTCATCGCCGCCTGCGCCGCCGCGGATTTCGAGCATGATATCCTTGTCATCCATCGGGTCACGGGGAAGAAGAAGGACTTTCATTTTTTCTTCAAACTCCGGAAGTTTTGCTTCGTTTTCCTCAATTTCCGCTTTTAAAAAGCCTCGCATCTCTTCGTCTTTTTCTTCGAACATGAGTTGCTTGGCTTCTTCAATTGCATCGGTTGCTTTCTTCCATGCGTAATATAGTTCCACTGTTTCTTCCATTGACTTTCGTTGTTTTGAAAGGTCGCGGAATTTGTTATAATCTGCAATAACATTCGGATCGGAAAGCGTTTCGCCGAGTTCGGTGTATCGTTTTTCAATCTGAATTATTTTATCTAACATGTCTTTCATGACAAACTTACCTATATATGTTTTTCTTAATTTGATTTTACCAAAAATATAGAAATTATAAAACAATTTGAGCATGGATTTTTACAATTTTGAACATTTTTGTCGGGATTTTATTCGATTGGTTACTGATTTTATATCCCTCTTGTTTAAAAATATTTATTTGATATACTCATGCTTGACGGCTATATGGCGAGTATCGTCAAGCGGTTAAGACCTCGGATTGTGGTTCCGATATGCGTGGGTTCGAATCCCACTACTCGCCCCATAAAATAGACTCAGACTTTTGTCTGGGTCTATTTTATTAGAGTAAGTGTTGGATAGAACGCACTTTCTGTGGGTTCGGCTGTAGTTAGACGAGTAGTACGGTTTTGTCAGTTTGACTATTTTATTTCCTAAAACTCGCTCGTTATAGGGGTTTTACTGGTCGGAAGTGCAACTTTACCCAAAAAACCGATTTACTCATATTTACTCATTATTTACTCTCACCGGTCGCTTACTTTCCAATAATAGTAAGAAATTTTTTAAAGCGGTTTTTTGGGTATAGAACGCTTTTTTTGGTAAGGTATGGTTTATTTAGTAAAGATAAATTTAATGAGCATAGTACAGATATTAAGGCTGGTTGCTCTAAAAGTACCAAAAACAATTATTGCCAAACAATACGGTTGCTCTGTCAGTAATCTGTATAACTTCCTTAACAGGCTGGAAGAAGTTGCATAAATAAACATTTAAAAAATGTACGTCTATTCTGAATTATACATACACTGCATATGGAGTTGGACATTCAACTTCTGGATAGGGCAGCATCTCAATAGTATTCCAAGGATTTGAAAGTTTTCCACTCTGAGATGAGTAGACATGACCACCAGTATAGCCAATGTTTCTATTAACTACATCAGGTAAATAGCTACCAACAGCCTTTGCATTTTCTGCTCTTAAGACTGTTAGTACATTGCCTTTTGATTGACCTATAATAGCTCTTGTGCTAGTACCATTACCTAGTAATATTTTATTAGCATTTCGTCCAAGTAAGAAGGGTATATCAAATATCTCTGGATTCCCACCACCATTGATATGTTCTAAGGCATTAGTAGTTGAGTTTATAATATACCTATTTGCATTTGAACCAACAGCATGTTCTATCATCTTATGACCTAATGCTCCCTGTAAATAATCAGCATTAAGATAATCTATACTTCTCAAATCAAAATCTATTGGAATTGTTTGAAAGTTTCCTTTTAAAGTGTTTATTGGCATTTCGGGTAGAGTTACTCTCACAGTGTGTTCGCCTGTTTGAGTAAACATTTTGTACAAATTAATTCTAGTATCAGGGTTTTTAATCATGCCATCAAGTGTAGCTACAAAATGACAAGAATTCTCTGTTTGTGCCATTGCATAGCGTTCTATCGGAGGGAACAATTTTTCATACATTGTTTTAGAAAGTTTTAGTTCTTCATAGCTATTATTGGTTCTAACAAACATCTTATTACCTATTGAAAAGGCATCTCCTAGCTGTGTCTTAGCAAGAATATCAGAAGGTGCTGTAGCATTGGCAAATTGTTCAAAATAGTTTTTGCCTTGTACTAGTTTCTGTATATCACTTTTAGCAAGAGCATGAAATTCCCCTTCAGGAATAAGTCCTTTTAGAATATAGTCAGGTGCTTTACCTTGTTTTACAAGTTTATATAAATTAGCAATATCATTGTATCGTTCAGGGTTGTTATACTTAGCCTGTAGAATAGCCTTCATTGAGTACAAGGAAGGTATTCCTTGGTCAAATAATTTATTACCAGCTTTATCGGTCATCAATTTCACTTCATCTAAGTCTTTTATGAATTGTTGTAGAAACGCTTCTTTGTCCTTAAATCCTGAATGATTGATATCTTCTAAACAGACCAATATATCTTCTATTGCATAGGTTTTATTGCCTTTTACAGCAGGAAATAATTCATCTAGGCGTTTTAAGAATATATCATTATTATGATTAACAAATGGTTTTGACAAAAGTACATCACCTTTGCAGAAACTATTACCAGTAATAGAATGTCTTGCCAGTATGTTTTTTACCTCTGTTTCTGTTGGAGGTAGAAATTTCTTCAATGCTAACGATATAGTATCACCTATTGCTGTAGATTTTGAACTAACACCACGAGATAAACCTGTAATAACCTCTTGTGCATTTACAGCACTTGCTCGGGTAATAGGTGCTTTACTCCCTTTTATCCATGTCTTTGCAACTGTAGATACTATCTGCATGGTATTAGCCATAAATATACCGTTTCCCCTATTAACGTA
>JAFXYU010000019.1 GCA_017541565.1 bacterium
CCAAAGAAACTGCCCAAGCTCGAACTCCGCTCACTAATCAATTGTAGCGTTCGACCTGAGCCCGACAAACTCGCTAACGCTCAGACAATGTCGGTCTTGATGCTGTCTCACTAACATTGATTGTTCGCTCCGTTAGGCTTGAGGTTGTCATTACTAGCTTGTTTTGTTGAAAAAGTTTTATTTTTTAGTTGCAGTGATTACCGTCCAAGAGCCGTGCTGGTCAATTACAAAATCTTTATATTTGCCATTTATGGTTTTGGTCAGGCTATTTCTTATGTGTGAAAAAGTTACAAACATTTCCGGTAAGAATTTCCCATATCTTTGAAGATAATTTTCCGGAAAGAAACTTACACTATCCAAAAATACGACGGAAACAGTGTCATTTGGCTTTATTTCGTCCAAAATTTTTGACGGATTGTCCTTGTATTCAAATCGGTTAATTTTGCTTATATAGTAAGTGTTTCCGCTTTTATTCCAATAACGGTAAAATCTATCCGGTGCGTAATATGTAAAAATAGTATTCTTTGCTTTTCTGTTGTTTAAGATATCGCCGACAATTTTATGCCCCTCTGCTCTCGGGAGTTTTGTAACATAATTAGGCATAAACAGTGCCGCTAAATGGAATGCAATAAAAAGTGAAAACAAAATTATTCCCGCTTTTTTTAATCTTACGAACCCCAGAGATATAAGCAAAATAAAAATCGGCAGAATTTCGATTGCATATTTTGTTACGAAGACTATTTTATCAATGTATGCAAGTAAGGACATTACAACAATTGTACCTAAGCAAATTGATGCAAAACCTTTGTTGTTTTTTATCCCGAAAATCATTCCCGTGATGCCGATTAACGTAGGTACAGTCAACCAGATTGCGTATTTCATGTTATAGAAAAATACTGATGGTGCATTAATATTATTTGTCAAAATAGGTGAAAGAAAATCGCTGAAGAGAAATAAAATATTTGTATAAGAAAAATGCCCCCACCACTGGGAAGAAGGGAGTTGACTTAGAATATTCATTCCGAAAAATATTAAAAACAGAGTCGCAATGCCGGATATTATCAGAAGTTTTTTCGTGAGAATTTTCTTTTTATATATGATATATCCAACGTTAAACGCAAGGTAAATTACTCCCAAAACGTGAGTAAAAAGGATTAGAAGATTTGAAACGATGTATCCCGTAAGATTAATTTTACTCGGATTTTTTAAAATTTTTATTGTGAAAAGCAGAGATAATGCTGAAAACAGGAACAAGATGGAGTAGAATCTGACTTCCTGAGAATAATAGATTAAAAATGATAAAACGGAAGTTATGGCAGCAGCAAAAATTCCGATTTTTTTGGAATATTCTTTTCCCGCCAGATACATAACGGGAATTGCAACTACAGAAGGAATTGCGGAAGTCAGCCTCAAAACCAAATCGGAACATCCCGCAAAAGGTTTCAGGTAAAGATAATAAAAAGGCATGTGACATTGCTTTAGAACTTCATTCCAGAATCCTTCTCCAAAAGGAGTTGAAGCTACCATCCAACTCACATATTCATCATTCCACAAACCTTCGGGTTTATTTATAAATACAAGCCTTAAAATCAGGCCGATTAATGTTATCAAGTACATCTATCCACTCCCTCGTTTTTTATATATAATATTTTACATGACAAAACTTATTATTCAAATACCATGTTTCAATGAAGGAGTTAACTTAGCGCAAACATTGCGTGATTTGCCGAAACAGATTTCGGGAATCGATGAAATTGAAGTTCTTGTGATTAATGACGGTTCTACGGATAATTCCGCAGAAATAGCACAAGATTTTGGTGCAAAAGTTTTGGATATTAAACAAAATAAAGGACTTGCGAATGCCTTTCGTATGGGGCTTCAAGAGTCATTAAGATTGGGTGCGGATATTATTGTCAATACGGACGCCGATAATCAGTACAACGCATCGGATATAGAAAAACTTGTAACTCCGATTTTGACGGGAGATGCCGAAATGGTTGTGGGTGCGAGAGATATTCTTTCAATCAAAGAATTTTCACCGCTTAAAAAATTGCTCCAAAAATTGGGTTCGGCGGTGTTGAGATTACTTTCCGATACAAAAGTTCAGGATGCGCCGAGCGGGTTTCGTGCCTTTTCAAAAGAGTCGGCAATCAGATTGAATGTATTTGATAATTATACTTACACAATGGAAACTCTCATTCAGGCAGGTGCAAAAGGATTGAGAGTGGTTTCTGTTCCGGTCGGAGTAAACCCGCAGACCAGAAAATCAAAACTTGTTAAAAATATTTTTGATTATGTATTCAAATCAATGAAAACAACAATAAGAATGTTTATCGTGTACCGTCCGTTTAGATTCTTTTTATCAATTGCTTTATTTTTAGGTGTTTTAGGAATTATACCCGTTATAAGATTTTTATACTATTATATTCAAGGTTTAGGAAACGGACATATTCAATCGCTTATTTTTGCGGCAGTATTTTTGATTTCTGCAGTGCAGTTGGTGATTATTGCAATAATAGGTGATTTACTTTCAATAAATCGAAAACTTTTAGAGGATATTCAGACAAGAGTTCGTAAAATCGAATTAGACAAAAAATAAAGGAGAAACAATGTTATTAGGTGTAAATATAGACCATATTGCGACACTCAGGAATGCGCGAGGCGGGGTTGACCCTGATGTTTTGACGGCGGCAAGAATTTGTAAAGAGTGCGGAGTTGCTTCTATTACAACACATTTGAGAGAAGACAGACGTCACATCAAGGATGCGGATGTCGAGGCAATCAGAATGCTCCCGAGGACAAGGCTTAATCTTGAAATGGCAATGACCGATGAAATGCAGGAAATTGCACTTAAAATAAGACCGCACGCAATTTGTCTGGTTCCGGAAAAAAGACAGGAACTTACAACAGAAGGCGGACTTGATGTGGAAGGACAATTGGACAGAGCAATAGAATTTGTAAAACCGCTTTTGGCAAAGAATATCGAAGTCAGTTTCTTTATTGACCCTGATGTTCATCAGATTTCAGCCGTTTCAAAAACGGGTGCGCCGTTTATCGAACTCCATACGGGAAAATATTCCGAAGCCTTCGGTACAATGGACGAAGAAAAAGTTTTTCAGGAACTGAAAGGTGCTGCTATTTTTGCCCAAAATTTCGGATTGAAAGTTAATGCAGGACACGGATTGAATTACCATAATGTCGGCAGAATGCATGAAATTCCGCACCTTGTGGAACTCAATATCGGTCATTCTATTATCGCGCGTTCGGTTTTTGTCGGACTGGAACAGGCAGTAAAAGAAATGAAAATATTGTGTGAAGTAAGACAATAGAACTTGGAAGACTATTAAAAAAAGAAATGAAAACTCTTTGTGAAAGAAGACAATAAAGCATGAAAGAATATTGAAAAAAAAGAGATAAAAAATGAAAACGAGAGAAGAAGTTGTTAAAGAAATGCAGTTGGTTGTTGAGCAGATGCGGCTTGACGATATTGAAGAAAATCCCGATTGTGAACATGAATTTTTTACCTGCGATGCTTGCGGCGAAACAAAGGATTTAGCCGGTTCTGTTTTGTATGGTCATCACAGATTGTGTAATGACTGCGTGCTTCTTGCGGAGGTCGGATTTGAACTGGGGCAGATTAAGGATATACATGAACTCATTGATGCTATGGAAGACAAACGCCTTGAAGCGGATTGTGAATTTTTGAAAGCCGAAGAAAAGCGGATGAATAATTAGTGTAATTATTTTAATTAAACGATTTACTCTGTTTTTTCGTTTTTGTTTGTACTAAAATCTTTTTGTGCGTTAGTAAACGGAGAAGTATACCATGTGGGATTATTCAGAGAAAGTTTTAGACCATTACAGAAACCCGAGAAATGTAGGCAAGATAGATGATGCAGACCTAATAGGAGAAGCGGGTTCGCTTGCTTGCGGTGATTCTTTAAAATTGTATTTAAAACTTGACGGTGAAAAGATTGTCGATGCGAAATTCCAGACATTCGGATGCGGCTCTGCCGTTGCGTCTTCGAGTATTTTGACGGAAATGATTATCGGCAAGACTTTATCTGAAGCAAAAGAGATTACGAATAAGGACATTGCAGAGGAACTTGGCGGACTTCCGCAAGAAAAAATGCACTGTTCGGTAATGGGGCAGGAAGCGTTGGAAGATGCACTTAAAAAATACTATGGTGAAACCGATAAAGAATCGGCAGTATCCGAAACAGAGGAAAAAATTGTTTGTACATGCTTCAACGTGACTGAAAAACAGATTTTGGAAGCAATAAAGATTAATAATCTAAAGACGGTAGAAGAAGTTACGAATTATACCAAAGCAGGCGGTGCTTGCGGAAGGTGCAAGGGTTATATTAAGGATATCCTTGAACGAGGAGTACACGTTCGCAAACGCGACGCCCGCGTACTCGTTCTCGATCTCCTGCATTACGGGGAGGTATGACTCCTGAACGCCGTAGAAGAGCGTCTCGGGATTCGGGACGAGAGGAG
>JAFXYU010000204.1 GCA_017541565.1 bacterium
GTATCGCAAGTACATATATCCAACATTAGCGGGAAAATAGAAAGGCAATATTTTGAGAACAGATTTATCTGTACAAAATAATATGGGTTTTCGTGCGTCTTTTTATAACAATTTCTTTAAGAAATTGCCGAATAAAGACGTTAAAAATTCTTCCGCATACAATAAGTTAGGTCATGCACTTGCGAGTCCGCATTGGAACAGACTTGCGATCGGTGTAGCCGCCATGTCCACTCAACCCGCTATTGATTACTTTAACCCCAGAGTAGACAGAGATACGGCTACCGCTGCGGCACTTAGAACTATCGCTAAAATATGTGTATGTACAACGGTAGGCTTTGCAGTCAGAGGCAGTGCGTATAAAATCGTGGAAAAATACGCGCATGCTTCTGCCAAGCAAGGTTCTACCATTCTTACTCCGAAAGCGATTCTCAATGAGGTGAACTCAATTAAACGTAATAACATGCTAAAAATTCACAAGAATGCACTTTCAACCGTAATTGCACTTTGTGTAATGCTGTTTACTAATGTATTCTTGGATGCACCGTTAACGACGATGGCAGCAAATAAACTTATATCAAAGTATCAGGCAGGTAAAAACGATGAAGACCAAAGGAGGGCTTATGGCTCAAAATTGGCTTAAAAATCTTTCAAAGTCTTTTGCCGAAACGGTGTATAAGCAGTTTGGAAGCAGTTCCGGAAAAATGCTTCTTGTAACAAGTGCAATAGGTGTTGCACTTTCTACTCTTGCACAAGCAGGTGCAATACTGTTTAACGATAAGTATTCCGTGTCGCAAAAAGCCTTCATGATACCTCAGGAACTAACTGAGGGTGTAATCTCAATTGCTTCGCTGTTTATAATAACGACCCCGATTCAAATGTTGGCAAAAAAGTATTCAACGACCGGAAAAGTTCTTACAAGAGATTTAAAGAATTATATGCAGAAGCATAATATTATGGATAAAAGGGGAAGTTTGGATTTTAATTTAAAAACCCATATAGAAAGTACAATTGACGGTTTGAAAAATTCCGACGTATTTATAAAATCTACTGATGCGGAAAAATTGACAACTCAAAATTATTACACAAATATTTTGCAAAAGTATAATGTTCTTGAAGATACAAACTCAGCAATTGCGACAGCCGCAGGAAGCATACTGTCTACGGCAGTAATACTCCCTTATTTAAGGAACTATTCGGCATCCTATTATCAAAAAATCAATATGAAAGCCTATGATGCATATCAGGCAAAAAAACAGATGCGAAACAATATTTATAATCAGAAATTGTATTCACAAATACCCCAAAACGCAGATTTAAAAGTGTAAATCTTACAATATAATTATAGAGAACTAATTCTAAAGAATTATTTTGTTACAAAATTTAACATCTGTTAAGCAGGCTGTGACGGGCATTATGAGTCGTGATAATTTATTTTTGCCCTTTGACGGTTGATATATACATTGATTATGTGGTATGTTATTGTTATATTTAAGAATGGACTTTTTAGTTCTTTAGTATTACACGATAAGAAGGATGAAATTATGACGTTACCTAATGTGGCTTACTTTTCAATGGAAATTGCAATGGATCAATCATTGAGCACTTATTCGGGAGGCTTGGGATTTTTGGCAGGCTCTCACATGCTGTCTGCAGGGTATCTGCAAATGCCGATGGTTGGTGTTACCATGCTTTGGTCATACGGTTATTACGACCAGCGAATTGACCATTCCGGTAATGTAGAAGTAGCATATATAAGAAAATATTATGATTATCTTGAGGATACAGGTATAACTGTTGAAGTTGATACTTTTGGTGAAAAAGTAAAGGTTAAGGCATTCAAGGTTAATCCCGAATTGTTCGGAACTTGTCCGGTATACTTGCTCACAACCGATATTGACGGAAACAGCGATTGGGCAAAGAGTATTTCTCACAGATTGTATGACGGAAACGAAAGAATAAGAATTGCACAGGAAACAATACTTGGTATTGCAGGTGTCAGAGTTCTGCAAGAAGCAGGTTTTGAATTTGACGTAATTCACATGAACGAAGGTCATGCGCTTCCTGCCGCATTTGAACTTTTAAGACAATATGACGGTAATTTGGAAGAAGTAAGAAAGAAAACAGTATTTACAACACACACTCCGGTTGCAGCCGGAAACGAAGTTCACTGGGTTGATACCCTTCTTCAAGGAGGTTTCTTCGCAGGTGCTTCAAGAGAACGCGCTATTGAGTTGGGCGGTGAAAACTTCTCTTTGACGGTTGCGGCATTAAGAATGTCAAGAATTGCAAACGCTGTATCACAACTTCACGGTCTTGTTGCTAACAAGATGTGGGAATGGGTAGAAGACAGATGCCCGATCAGAGCAATTACGAATGCTGTTAACCTTCATTATTGGCAGGATAAGAGAGTTGCTGCCGCTCAGAATGATCCGGAAAAACTTTTGGAAGTTAAACGCGAAATGAAAGCAGAACTCTTCAAATATATTGCAAACGTAGCAGGTAAGAGATTTAATCCGGATGTATTAACAATCACTTGGGCAAGAAGGTTTGCAGATTACAAACGTGCATGGTTAATATTGATGGATAAAGACAGAATCGGCAAATTGCTTGATGCGGATAAGGTTCAGATTATATTTGCAGGTAAGTTCCACCCGGATGATGTTATGGGTAAGGAAATGTTTAACAAATTGTTGAACCGTTCACATTCTTTGAAGAATGTTGTTGTACTTCCGGGATACGAACTTCAACTTTCCGCAATGCTCAAGAGAGGTTCTGATATCTGGTTGAATACTCCGCTCAGACCATTTGAGGCATCAGGTACTTCCGGCATGTCTGCTAATATGAACGGTGCTTTGCACTTGTCTATATACGACGGATGGACGGTAGAAGGTACGTTTAACGGAATAAACGGTTATACGGTTGAGTATCCTGGACTTGATGATGATATGCCTTGGGAAGAAAGACATTGGCAAGACCACAAGTGCGTAATGGATATTATAGAAAAACAAATCATTCCGACATATTACAAGAATAAACCTGAATGGGCAAGATTGATGAGACAGGCAATAAGAACGAGTGAAGCATACTTCAACTCTGACAGAATGGTAATTGAATATTACAACAGACTTTATGCTCCGATTGCTCATGACGATACATCGGCAGGTGAAAAGAAGAAAGAATTAAACATTTCCGAAACACCAACATTTGATGCTTGGACTTATTCTAATATTAAATAAGACATGTAAAAATAATTAAAAAGCGGATTTGACTAAAATAAAATCCGCTTTTTTA
>JAFXYU010000205.1 GCA_017541565.1 bacterium
GAGAACTTGTTAATTATATGGCTTCTCAGTTTGGCTTTGCTCCGTATTATACCTTGAGCGATACGGATTTTACGCTACCTATGGGTGAGGTGTATGGGTTTATCGGCAAAAACAGTGCGGATATAAAAATGTTGGGAGCGGAAAAGGCTGATAAAACCGCTCTGGATGATGAATGGATTTATGCTGACGAAACAGGAGATGCGAATTTAATTTCTACGGATTATGCAATCGGAACTTATGACGTTAATTTATCATCAATTTTGCCAAGCGATGGAAAAATTTATGAATGTATATTTTGTTATTGTATAAGCAGAAACGACAATTCTAATGACAATACCACATATAAAGTTACTTCAAACGGGCATAAAGTCCTTGAGGACAATATTGATGGCAGAGGCGGAAGTTCAAGTGACAATAAGCAACATGGCGGACAGTTCACCGCTATTGTTGGTTTGGAAAGAAAACTTCAATTATCAATAATTAATCATGTATTACATAACGGTGATACGTGTATGTACATATCAGCATATAGAAAACTGGGAACAAATTAACGAAAGGGAAATTAACTATGACATATTACGCACATTTTAATTCACGCGGGGTTCTTACAGGAATAAGTAAGAACCAATTGGTTAAAGATGAATATGATAGTTCGGAGGTTGCTAATACAGAAGTTACCGAAGAACTCTATGAGGATTATATTCTGACTCCGAATAAGTACATTGCGGGTGAAAAAGAGATTGAAATTGAAATAATTGATGAGGAGACCGGACAGTCAGAGGTTACAATAAAAACAATTCCTTATCCCGTACTTAATCCGAATTACGATACGGAAGAGGCGGAGAAGGAGCGCGTTAGGATTGCAAACTTTCACTTGACAAGGGGCGATGTATTCAGAGGTTTGCTGCTTGCCAAAGGTATTACGCGTGCGGAAATTCGAGAAATCATTGAAGCAATGAGCGAAGAAACTCCGGAGGAGCGTTTGGCAAAAGAAATGGCGCTGATTGATTTTGATGAAGCCTTGGAATTCTACCGCGGAGTAGCGCTTATTGATACTATCGGAGCGACTCTTGGTATAACTCCGGAACAGATGGATAAATTTTTCGATACAAAAGATTGGAAATATTTAACTGAAACGAAAGGAGAATAAAGTGGAATGGTATTCAAATAAAGACGCAGGAATATTTTTTGACAGTATTCCTCAAGTCGGAATCAGGTACGTCATTCCTTCTATGAGCAAAGATGAAAAAAGGGGTATTGAAAAATATCCCTTTATTTGCAAAAAGGAATTGAACGTGGAATTGAGAAACTATAGGAAGAATAAATGCTATAAATTTTCAGTACCAAAAGGATACTGCTATGACGGGGCTTCAATACCCCGTTTTTTCTGGCGCTTTATCGGTTCAAATACTGACAATAAATTTTTAATTGCGGCGCTTGTTCACGATGTACTTTGTGAGAATCACAACTACATAGACAATGATTGTGCTTTTTCCACTTCAGTTTTTAATGCGTTACTTGAAGGAAGCGGTGTAAGTTCATTTAAACGTTTTTGGATGAAAAATTCTGTAGGATGCTTTCAAACTCTTTTTTGTAACTGGGGGTGAAAGGGAAAAATTTGGTATTGGGAGTATGAGTTCATAGTCTAATAGGGATATATAATCAGAGGTGGGATAAATGGTAAAATATAGGCTTTTAAACAAACAAAGAGAATTTATAGAAATTCCCCATACAAATGCCTTAGATGTGGCTATATATCAAGGAGGATACGGCAGCGGTAAAACTTGGTGCGGTTCTTTGCTTGGTATTTTGCTTGCTAAGAAGTATTCGGGTTCAAAGGGGCTTGTTGGTGCTAAGGAATATGAACTTGTGAGAAAAACAACACTCGTATCTTACCTTGAACATCTTAAAAATTTCGGCTACATTCCGGAGAAAGATTATACATATAATAAAGTTGATAAAGTGATACGATTTTCAAACGGTTCTGAGATATTGTTTTCATCTCTCGACGATCCGGAAAAATTCAAATCGCTGAATCTTCACTGGGCGGAAATCGAAGAAGCATCACAGATTACAGAGGCTTCGTTTAAGCAATTAATCGGACGTCTGAGAAACACTTATCGCGGAAAAAACTGGGTTGATTTCAGGTACAGGCTGTTTGGACATACAAATCCGCAGGCAGATAAAGGATGGATTTGGAAAAGATTTGTTGAACAAAAGAAGGAAAATTTTCGTCTTGTTATTGCTCCTACAACTAATAACATATATTTACCCCCTCATTTTATTCAATCGATGAAAGACAGTTTTGATGAAGAGTACTACAGAATGAATGTTTTGGGTGAATTTGGTGATTATTCGTCAGGGCTTGTTGTGAAAGGCTTTGGGGAGGAAAATAAATTAAATCTGAAATACAATCCTAACTTACCATTGCATTTAACTTGCGACTTTAATGTTGATCCGATGTGCTGGGCGGTTGCTCACAAGGACGAGAATAATGTGTACTTTTTCGACGAGATTATTATTGAAAATACTTCTACCCAACAGTGCATAGAAGAGTTTATTCAAAGATACCCAAATCACAAATCAGAAATAATTATAAACGGTGATGCTTCCGGTGATAACAGAAGCACGCAAAGTGAGTATACAAATTATGCAATTATAAAAAATGCTTTGAAAACTCATGGGTATGATGATGTAAAATTCCGGTTAAGAAACTATAATCCGCCGATTTTGAACAGAATCTCCGCGTTTAATGCGAGAGTGAAAAATTCAAAAGGCGAAAGGCACTTATTTATTGACCCAAGAAGATGCAAATGGATTTTGTACAATATCTATAACCTTTCTTTTAAAGAAGGAACAAGTATTGTGGATGTTCCTACTCATACAAGAATAAAGTCTAACAGGGAACTAAAATTCTTAGAACATCCTTTTGATGCGATAAGTTATTTGGTTGAATACTATTGGGCATTGAGAGGGTAGTTTTTGTTATCCAAGATTTCTGCAATCGGAATCGGGACAAGTCTTGAATAAAATTTGTATTCGTTATAACTCTCAGGAAGAAGATTCCAGTATCTGTATACAGTCAAGCCTTTATCTTGCAGTTCTTTGACAATTTTGTCCGCTTCATCAATATCTTTAACCAAAAGCGGATAACAAAAAGGAGTCATTTCCTTTGAGTATTTAATATTTAAACAATTTATGCCGGAATAGGTTTTGTGAAGTTCCCAAAATCTGTTCCGGCATTTTTTTATATAAGTGTGGTATGTGTTTGAAGGATTGTCATCAGACTTAACGGAAAAACTGTTTCTGTTTTTAATCCACAAGAAAGCAATATCTCCCATGTTGAATTTTGCTCCGGAATTAAAACAGGCAAAACCGGAAGGTGTGTCAAAAAAAGCGTGCGCATTATCAACAATCAATTTTTTGTAATGCCCAACGAGTTTTTTGACATTTTCCCCGCAGATACCAAAATAGTTCGGATATATTATATAACTGTTTTCGGGAAAATCAATTTCCGGCATAAAATTGTCATTAATATGATAGAAAACAGGCTTGCATTTTTCTTCAAAAAGTGTATGCCTTATGACATCACAAAGATAATAGGGAAGATACATTTCCCTGATTTTATATGTTTGAATAAGAAATCTCAGACAGTTCCGCGCCCTGTCAAAAGTTTTGCACATGTACATAAGACTATTATAAAACAGAGTTGAGATATCAGGAAAAAATGTTATAATAAAATAGTGGAGTGATTAACACTCACTCATACACACAGGTTACCCCGAAGGTTTATTAATGAGGATATGTAAGCAATTAACTGTTGCTGTATTTCTTATGTTGCTGTGTATTTCCCAAGTAAATGCAAGCAATGTTGAAACAGGATATGCAAATTATTTTTCGTCAGGTGGAGATTCTTCAAATCTTGTCACTACAATTCATTATGATGATATGACAGGTTCTGTCACGGGTACGTCAACACAAATCGGCTCTACAGGAGAAGAATCGGAGAATATTTTTGCAAACTTATTGCAAAAAAGCGATGATAAAACGCAATCTACATTAAAAAGTTCGACAGAAGGATACAAAAATTTCTATTTAAACAGCGGAAACAACACAGTACAACTTAATGCTTCTCAATTTCGGGCAGCAGCATCAGGTATTCCGCAATATAAAAATGTTCAGAATGCGCTCTTAACTATGCCGACTGCTGTACTTGCGGGCGGATATATGAATCAACTTCACAGTTATGACGAAGCATTCCATAATACAGATTTACAAATGATGGCGCCAAGAAAGGAGCGTATTTCAAGACGATTCTTAAATCAATATGCTGTAGCGGATGTAAGTGGTTGGGATAATTATACCGATTATCCGAGTGCGTATTCTCCTACAATAATATATTCAAATGTAAAGCGTTCAGGAACGTCCGGCGGTTTATGGTTAAGACCTTACGTTTCAACCGGTTCAATCAATTTTAAAAACGGAAAAAATGTTGATAATACCATGTACGGTGTTTATATAGGCGGTGACAGTTCTATAAAACATCTTAAACGTTCAGATTTTCAATACTCTCTATATGCATCCTATAACGGTTCTCATCAATCTTACGGCGGAAACAAAATAGACCAAAACGGCGGACTTGCAGGTGTGACCGGAAGTTGGTACGGTGAAAATGCATTTTTTACGTTAACGGCTAATGCAGGAGCGAGCGGGGCTGAAATAAAGACAAATTATGTAAATAAAAATTATCCTATGTTTGCGGCAGGTGTTGCGGCAAAAACAGGATATAATTTTGAATTTGCGGACGGAAAATTTATTATTCAACCGAATTATCTTATGTCTTATTCTTTCGTTGCTCCGTTTGAAAAAGGGAGAGTTGCCGGCATGAATATCAATTCGAAACCGTTAAACGCTCTCAATATATCTCCCGGAATCAAATTTATCGGAAACTTTGAAAACGGTTGGCAGCCGTACGCAGAAGCCTCTTTTGTTTGGAGTATTTTTGATAAAACGAATTATTCAACCGCATATATTGATGTACCCTCAATAAGCGTAAAACCGTACGCACAGTACGGTTTTGGAATACAAAAATTGTGGGGTGAGCGCTCAAGCGGATATGTACAGTTCATGATGCGTAGCGGCGGCAGAAATGATATTGCATTCAATGCCGGTTACAGATGCGCTCTCGGTAATTAAGGCTTATTAGTCTTTTTTGCCTTTAAAAAAACCGGCAATTTTGTTGTAAGAATCAACAGAGAATTTCTTAACACTCTGACACGCTTTGTAACACGGGTCTGTACCATATTTTGTTACAACATTTTTGACTTTTTCGTTTGAAATCTTATCAACCCAGTTGTATTTTTTTGCACAACCCAGTCCTACAACAATTGCCGCTGCCAAGGCGCCAATTCCTGCAATTGTACCGATAACAGGTGCTGCGCTGCTTTTATTTTCTTCGTTTGCGCGAAAAGAAACCGTATCTCGGTCAAGAGTTTGGAGTTTTATTTCCGGTTCCTGTTGATAAATTCTTGCTGCGACACTTCCGGTTGTTTCCTGTTTTGCGGTTCCAATTGTTCTGTCTGCAGGGCTACCTGCTGTTTCACTTCCGTAAAAAGATACACTATTCATATAACCTCCAAAGGTTTTGCTACACATCTATATCATGAAAAACATTTTGTCTGAAAAAATTGCGCTTCTTGTTACAAAAGTTTACAATCAATTGTAAATTTTTGTAAACAAGCATCTAAAACAAGACAATTTTAGGATTACGGGCAACTTTAAATATATAAGGAAGAAAAGAGGATGAAAAATGTTTTCAAGAGTACACAACATTAATATAAATATTAACGGCAGCCGATACAATCCGTGTTGGGGTTTTCCGAGTTTTTATTCCGGATGTTGCGGTTTCCCTCCTGTGCCATTTTTTGCCCCCGGCTTTTTCTCTCCAATGAACTTGGCATGTTACAATGCGGGTTCTCTTTTGGGAAACTATGCGGCAGGTAAGGTAATGAGTTTTCTTTGTTAAATTAAGGTTGTTTATTTAAAAATACTTCTGTCAAATTCATTGAAATTGTGGATAATTTTTTCTATGCCTTCGATTTTTTCATAGAAACTGTCGGGTTCAAGTGATGCAATGGCATATATTTTACCTATTCCGGCATTTTTTGCCGATTCTATTCCGGCTATGGCATCTTCTATAACAACACACTCTTCAGGTTTTAGTCCGATTTTTTTTGCGGCAATTAAGAATATGTCGGGTGCCGGTTTACCGGGGATTGTTCCGTCGGAATATACAATCTTATCAAGGTCAAACCATTTCTGAAGTTCAAATTCTTTTATGTAAAATTCGACATTATCCCACTCTGACATTGTTGCAATTGTCATCGGAATGTTTTTTGATTTCAAATAGTTCAGAAGTTCAATCGCATAAGGCGCAAGTTTAAACATGTCAGGATTTGCAATGCATTGTTTTCTGTAGATTGCTTCTTTTTCTTTGCCGTATTTTTCGACCATTTCAAATGAAGGTTTCTTTCCCGTTGCATATTCAATAATGTCTGCGTTTGTATGGCCGAACATTTTTTCACGCATTTCTTCTCTGGTAAAAGGTGTTCCTCTCAATATTTTTGAAAAAACTTCCCAAGCATCATAATGAAGTTGAGAATCCCAAAATAATGTTCCGTTGAAATCAAAAATAATACCTTTCATATAGGTATAATATCACATAAATTATTCAAGCGAAGATCGTTTGTCTTCTATTTGTTTTTTTATACAAATCCTTGAAATATAGTCCAAATCGGCGGAATCCAAATCAACAAAATTAAATGATGCTTTTATTATTTCATCATCTTCATCAGAACGAATGTATTTTGCTTTGGTGCGTATTTCTCTGTTGTCAAAATACATATCAATAAAAACGTCTTCAGGGAAAAATGTTTTATCGGAGAGTTTAACTTTCAGTCCGTTGGCAGACAGGTCAAACGTTTTACAGGAAACTCTTATGACCTCATCTTCCGCTCTGTATGAAACAACGACATCTTTGTTAATATGGACTCTGAAGTATTCCCTGTTCTGTTGATAGTCTATCTCATCAGGAATTTTGATTGAAAAATATAAATAAGGTTCTTCATATTTTGTGTATTTGAGTGTACTTTCCGCTCTGTATAAACCGTTGTTGCATGCGAAATTCAGAGTAACCTTCTGCGGTGACGGAACATTTTCCCAATCTTCTTTTTTTGCACACGCATAAATATCATATTCGGTAAAATACTTTATCGACGCTTTTACACAGTGTGAAAAGTCGTTTGAATCCTTATAAAGTATTTTTACATAATTAATCGTTTCAGGTTTTAAATCAAATTTCATTTTGTCTTTACGAGCCTTTTGCTATTCAGATTATAAACTCCGATTTTCTTACCGTTTTTATCGTACTGAACAATTTTCCCGCTTCTTGTTCTTTTGAAAGTTCCTTCCGGCAGATTTTTAAATTTTCTTTCCGGTAATTCCGCAAAAGCAGCAACGGAAAACGTAAGCATGATAAATATAACTAAGAAACCTCTCATGATTACATTATATCAAATATTTAATATCAATGGAAGTTTGTATTATTTAAAATGATTAATAAGTCGTGTCATAATATCTTCTTTTGTTTTGTATCCCGAAAAACGTTCAACTTCTTGTCCGTTTTTAAAAATTAAAAATGTTGGAAAAGCGCCGACATTATATCTTGCGGTTATTTCCTGCTCATTATCCGCATCGACAAGTCCAATCCAAATTTTTTCGAGGTTTTCGAGTTCGGGTTTCTGTTTTTTACAGTACCCGCACCAACTTGTATAAAATTCTACAAGTTTTAGTCCGTTTTTAATTTCGGTATCAAAATTTTTATTATTCAGTTCCGTAAACATAGCAAAAATCCTCCCGATTTATTATAGGAGGATTTTTTTATATATTCATATTCCCCTTTTGTTTATATTTTTTTTGTAAGACGTTTTGCTAACTCTTCGGAGAAACGTTCAAGGCGTTGTTTGCTTGCCATGATTGTAGTTTCAATACGTTGTCTTTCTCCGTATGATACCTGATTGTCCTTTAAATATTTTGTATCTTCCGTTATTCTTCTTTTCGTGTAATTGATTTTGTCTTGAAGTTCTTCAATCGTATCATCGGCAATATTGATAAATTTATTGTGAACCTTTATTTGTTCCCTGAGAGGAAGAACTGTTTCGGCTTTTTTCTCTTTTGCCATGAAGGTCGGTCGAATTGCCGGAATACTGTTGATTGATGAGATGTTCATTTTGCCTCCTTGTATATTAATATGTGATTAGTTGTTTTAGGGATGTTTAAATATTCTATAACAACTAAAAAATTTTTTTGCGTATATGTTAAGAAATGTGAAGACGAGTTTTGTAAGAATCGGTGCGCTATATTAAAGCGGAAAGTTGTTTTAACAACTTTCCGCTTTAATATTAATATTTTTAATTACATAAAAGTATACCAAACAGGAATTTTTGTTTCTCTGTTTTCAGAAATTGCGCAGAGATTAATTACCATAATAATCACATTGAATATTATCATGATTGGTCCCAGAATGAAACCGATTAACCAGCCGATAACGGGAACCATAAAAATTAAGGAAACCAAAAATAACAATAATTCAAAATTAAAAATATCTTTGGCTATTTGGTACGAACTTTCGCTCATGCGTTCTTTTGCGAAAAGAACCAAAAGCAGTGACGGAATAAACATAAAAAATATTGAAGCAACAAGTGTTCCGACAATAAATAACCTGTCCGTTTCGTCTTTAAAAGA
This sequence comes from bacterium, assembly GCA_017541565.1. Lineage (GTDB taxonomy): Bacteria > Cyanobacteriota > Vampirovibrionia > Gastranaerophilales > Gastranaerophilaceae > CAG-196. The sequence continues at coordinate 8,803 of JAFXYU010000205.1, forward strand.
CGGCATTACTCTTTTCATAAAAACCTCCGATTATATTCTTGTATCTATGTTTGCACCAATTTGTACATAGTTTTTGTAGTAATAATTGTAGACCAAAACTACAGCAAAAACCATAAAATAAAAATTAACGAGTGTAAAAATAAAATGCAGAAATATATTTTTCCCCAGTATAGTTCCTAAGATTGAAATTAAGAAATATGTAATAAAGACGATTATAAATAACAAAATATTTTTTCCGAATTTTCGGCAGAACAAATCTTTCAATCCCAAGAACAATGCTTTAAAAGGATTTTTGCTTTTGAAAAACAGTGACGGAGAATAAAACATAAGCAGGAAATATGTTATTATTGCCGTTGCAAAAATCAAAAGATTCCACTGATTAATTTTTATAAGTGTATCAGCGGGTAAAGTCATCAGATATGATTTAAGAGCATCTGCAGATGCTGAGATATTCATAATTGCCAAAAATGTTTCATTCATATTTCCAATCAATTTAATTCCTGCAAAATAGGATAATCCTGTCAGGAAGAAAGCAACAATAAGTGATAAAATAATCATTCCGCATGCGGGAAGAAAATACTCTCCGACTCCTGCAGGAAATTCCGATATAAAGGAGTTAATATCCTGTTCCCGGTTTTCAATACATTTTTTGACCATAAACAGCCATCCGGAAAGAAATGCTCCAAACATAAGAAAAAACAGCAGAAGTGCAAAAAGTAAACTTATTGCATTTCCGTTTGCGGAAAATATAATATACAAACTGGAAATAAGCGAAAATAAAATCAATGGTGTTGCCAAAATGATATATTTATTGGTTAACCCGAAACTGTCTTTTATTGTATTAAGCATATCCTCTCCTGAAAACTTGGAAAATTAATATTAACATTATTAAATATACATCAAATTTAAGGTAAGGACAAACTATTTTTCATGTAAAATTATATTCAAATCTTTTTTGGGAGTTGAAAGTTCTTTTACGCCAAAGAATTTTGAGATTGTTGTAATCAAATTTGGATTAAGAGTTATTGGTGTGCACTTTCCGACAAAAATGTCCGTTTTTTTTAGCGAAGCAATATAAATCATCTTAGAGATTGTGTGTCTGTCGCAATTTGGAAAAAACAGAGTTGTTTTTATATTATATCTTTCAGGTATAGTTTTGGATAATTCAACCATTTTAAAGGAATCAAAACAAGAGTTCAGACAGATTATGTTATCTCGCGTTGCACAAATAGAAAGGGATATTATAAGAATGTTTTGGGGAACAATTTTGAACAGAGTTTCAAAATACTCTCTTTCCTCTTTTGTGTAACCGTTAAGACCGACAATAAAGATATTTGAAAAATTGTTACTTTTGATTTTTTCATCTATAAGTTTTATTGTTTCTTCAAAGTTGAACCCCACAACTTCGCTTTCACATATTTTTCCGGTTTTAAAACCTTTTGTTGAGTCTAATGCTTCTCTGACCTTTGAGAAGTCGTAGTTGATTATTGGAATAACGCCTTTTGAATAGGCAAAATCAGTCGTGTAAAGTCTTCCTCTGTACAGATGTTCGACATTGTAGAGCGAATGTCTTGTCAAAATTACAGGTCCGGGAAAGGTGGCAAAATCCAGAAGACAATTTTCCATTCCTTGTCCGTATTGACCTTTAAGGTTTTTATACTCTTCAAATTTTGGATATGTGTGTGCCAGTATCATTTCGTCATGGGTGTAAATACCGATATCGTCTTCTTTAAACTCTTCAAGGATGATTTCCAGTTCCCGAATATTTGAGCCGACAACGAGTATTGCTTTCCCTTTTTGTGTAGAGTAAAAAACTTCTTTTGGACGCTGAATGCCATATCTCTCGGCTTTTGCTGCGGCAAGAAGGCTCAAAAGTTCGTTATTTGCTTTTGCGGTATCAAGGATAATTTCTTTTAACTCTTCTTCGGTGTGATTATTATTAAGAGTGTTTAAAAGTTTTAAAATCAGAGTATAGCCCTTTTCGATATTGAAACTTTCCAAATCAAGAATATTAATGCAGATGCTTTTAGCCATAACAAAAATTATTCTTAACAAATCCCGCATGCTCTCACTCATCGTCTGAGTCTTTTTTAAATATTCCTGTTGTCCGAGGCGGATTGAGTTAATTATGTTTGCGGATTCATCGAATTTTATCGGAGTTTTCAGATAAACCGGTTTTTCATCTTTTTCCTTGCAAATTTTCTCATATTCGTTGATTAGTTTTGGTATTTCCGTGTTAAATCCGCTCACAATTGCTTCAAAATCGTTCTCGGAAAATTCCGGATTGGAAACCATAATTGAGATAGTGTTTAATATAAGGTTTTTAATTTTTTTGTTTTTATAACTCGTTCCTTCGAGTTGCTGTGCATAATATGACGCAAGGCAAAGATAGAGTACAAGAATTTCTTGCAGTGAAGATGTGCGTGGGTTTACCGAACAAATCCCTCTTGATGTGCAACTGTTATATTGATAATCTTCATTGTAATTTGTCATACAGAAAACAGAATAATCCCTTTGAGAAAAATTTTTATTCCCTTTTCGGATAATTTTAAATTTTGTTAACCATCCAAAATATCACACTTTACTTATTAAATAATTCACGATAGAATGTTCATGGAGTGTGAAAAGACGGGTATATGGCGGAAACATTCGAACTAACCAACTATAACTTTTATTCAAACAGGTTGGATATGGAACTGATATCCAATATAGTTGACACTCTTAAAGAAATCCTGGAAGAAGACAAAAAACAAGAACAGCCCCTATTTTTACGCGTAGCGGACGATTTTATTATGAATATTGCGCGAAAAGTTGTTCAGGAAAAGAAAAAGACTTTTCTTATCGGGATAACGGAAGAGAGTGCATCGGGAAAGACTGTTTTTGTCGACAATACTATTGAAGCGGTTGTGAGGGATAAAAAAGAAGGAATTTATACCGTAATCAGGCAGGATGACTATTATAAAGATACTTCCAGAGAACTCAGAGAAGCGGGAAGTTATGATGCCCTGTTTAAAACAGGTTTTAGTTTTGACACTCCGGATGTTATCAATCTCAGCCTAATGCGTGAACATTTGGAAAAACTCAAACGCGGTGAGACGGTCGTATCTCCCCGTTATGACTTTGTAACCTGTGTTTCTGATCCTAACGGAGATGTGAAAAAGCCGGCAAAAGTTATTTTAACAGAAGGATTGTATGTTTTGAATGAAGAAGTCCGCGATATTATGGATGTCAGAGTATATGTGTTCACTCCGATTGACGTAATTAAAGACAGATGGTATAAAAGGGCAGTCCTTAGGGGTAAAACCGGAGAGGCAGCGGATTTACAATTCCGTGATGTAAATGATACCGCGCAAAAGTACATAAGACCGACATATCAAATTTCGGATTGTATAATTAACGGCATGGTTGATAAGGACTATATTAAAGTTATCACTGACAAGATTTTATCACGCTTGAGTGAAGTTTGCGGTTAATTGGCAGGAATAAAATACAGATGCAGCACAGATTATATCTGTTTTATTATGCTTCACTTTCTGCAGGAAGTTTTGGTTTGTATTCTTCTTCCTCTTCCGGTGTAACGTTTATAGGAAGACGGAACCCGAATGTTGAGCCTTCTCCTTCAACAGAATTTACAAAAACCTGTCCGTTGTGGTGTTTTTCTATTGTAACTTTAACAAGGTGCAAGCCAAGACCGGTGCCTTTTACGGTATGTGTAGCATTTTCCACTCTGTAGAAACGGTCAAATACTTTTTTCTGGTCTTTTTCACTGAGCCCCGGACCTTGGTCTTCAACGCTCACCTCTACAAATTCTCCGTCGCGCGAACGTTCGGCACGGATTTTAATGCGTTTTCCGTCCGGTGAATATTTGATAGCGTTTGATAAAATATTCATGAACGCGCGTGAAATGCTGTCAGCATTAAGGTATACATCAGGCAAATCGGGCTCTTTCATGACAGAAATTGTCAAATCATGTTCCTTTGCCAAGACCTGTACTTGATTTACGGCATCTTCAATAATATCAATCACACTTTGTTTTGTTTTTTCAAGTTTGACATTTTGTGCTTCATATCTTGAAAAATCAAGAATATCATTAACCATGCGGTTAAGTCTTATTATTTCCTGATTCATAACTCCTATAAATTCTCTTTGAGTGTTGAAATCAAAATCATTTCCGAAGTTGTAAAGAGTATCAATGTAACTTCTTAATACCGTTACCGGAGTTCTGAGTTCATGAGAAACATTTGATATAAAGTTTGATCTCAATTGATCCATTTCAACTTCTTTTGTTATATCAATGAGAATAATTATGTATCCGACATAAGCGTTAGAACGTGTGAACATCGGAGAAATCAAACATTTTAGGATACGTTTGTCTATTTCTATATTGAACGGCATTGGAGAACCGTCATCATCAAGCGGAGTATCTTTGTAATGTGCAATTTTTTCCGCAAAACAAAGTTCACCGGAGGAATCACAGAACTGTTGGATTTGAGTGTTCAGTATTTCGTCTTCTTCAACCTCAAGTAATCTTTTTGCATAGTTATTAACCATAATTACTTTGTCGTGGTTATCGCAAACAACAACACCGTTAACGATACTCATCAGGACTGACTCAAGTTTGTTTCTTTCAAACGTCAGGCTTTCGATAGTTTGTTCGTTGTATTTGCTCAATCGCTCCGACATATCATTGAATGCCACATATAACTCCTGAACTTCTTTGTCGGCATCTTTACTTTCAAGCGTATATCCAAATTCACCCGAAGAAATCTTGTTTACACCCTGATAAAGTTTTCTGAGTTCACGAGTAATTATTGAAGAGTTCATATAAACAATTCCGACGATTACAAGCCATGCGAGAACAAAAACTATTGCAATGGATGTCCTTGAAGTTTTTGTTACCTTGTCGGTTATGTTTCCGGAAAGTCCGACCTCTACCGAACCGACATTATGTTTTCCGTCAGCGGATTTGATAACCATTGGTGAACTCACGGGTATCATTGATTTTTCAGCCTGATCCGGATAGTCATCTTTGCTCGAGTATATTATTTTTGAATTTGTATCTTTAAAAATGATATATGCAATATCGTTATTGCTGTTAAGAACAGATACAGCGTTGGTTCTCAGAGCATCATATTTTGCCAGTTGCGGAATTTCTTTTGTGACTTCGACGCCTTCGATTGCAAGAGTTTTTGCCAAAACTTGGCCGAAACTTCTATAGGCATTTTTCATATTTTCACCGATGCTGTAAGTTACAAAACCCGCTATAAGGACAATAAAAAGTGTGCTTACGGCAAGACCTGTTATGATTAAACGGGTTTGTGCCGAAATTCCTTTTTTCTTGGGTATAGATTTCTTTTTCTCTCCACCGGTTTCCATAATGAAATTATATCACGCAAAGAGATAAATGTAAAAAATTAGTTTTTTCTTAAATACGATTCAAAACTTTTGTCTTCCACCTTATACCCGCAGCCGTTATGGAGTTTTCCCGCATATCCTATTTTTTTTGCGGGATAGTTTTTGCACATTTTCAGTCGTTTTTCATAAACCGAACAAAGTCCTTCATCGGTTACATATTTACATGCAAAAATCAAGTTGCCGTCTTCATCTTTGCCTCTAATATAGAACCTTCTGTATGCC
>JAFXYU010000206.1 GCA_017541565.1 bacterium
GTTGCCGGTACCTGCAGCAAAGATAACAACTCTGCCTTTTTCAAGGTGGCGGATTGCTCTGTGTCTTACATAAGGTTCCGCAATTTGGTTCATTGCAATAGCCGTCTGAACTCTGCATTCCACTCCTATTTGTTTGAGCGCACACTGAATGGCGATTGCGTTCATAACGGTTGCAAGCATTCCGACGTAGTCACCGGATGCTTGGTCCATACCAAGTTTTGCGCTGTTTTTCATTCCGCGGAAAATATTACCTCCGCCTACAACAACCGCAACTTGTACGTCACGTTCGTAGATTGACTTTATTTCTGCGGCAATCATTTGAACGGGGTCGTAATCTATCCCGAATTGCTGATTTCCAAGTAGCGCTTCCCCGCTAATCTTTAGTAACACACGCTTATATTTATTAACCATTAGATATCCTCTCTATATAGTTAATAGTAGTCAAAACAATAGTTTTTGTAAAGTGTCGGCGCAAAAAAAAGTTGCCTTTGAATGGCAACATTAAATAAACACGAGGATATTAAGAGAGAGAGTATAAAATAAATTTTTTGTACAAAAGTCTTTAGGCTTATCCGCCGTTCCCTTTTGTTTACCGCCTTTTCTTACTTGCGTCTTACATATATATAAAGTTTTTTTCTTTTAAAAAATTGCCTTTTTTATTTAATTTTTTTCAAAGATTGTTACAAACCTTAAAACTGTATACAAAAGACATGCAACTGGTATATACGGATTATTTAATATAAATTTTTATCTATTTATTATTAAAAAATGACATGATTTTTTGTAATAAAGTTTTTGCTTTTGTTTTGATGCCAAGTTCAAGATTTACGGACGGAATACTTGTTGTAGCAGTATTTGCGATATCTCCGGTTTTTGCTTCCCAGTTTTCGCTCTCAGCATGTTGCTTAACGGCTTTTTTTAAGTCTTCCATTGTAATTGGTGAGCCGGGGGTTCTGTCTTTTGCTTCGGAAATCATTCTTGCTTCTTCCAAAATGTAATTATAGTTTCTGAATGAAGCCTGATGGTTGTCTTTAGCGATATATTCGCAAATTTTATCAAGTTCTTTGTTGTTAATATCGGTTAGTTTTGTATCTACCAGTTCCTTTGGTAATGATTTATAATGTCCGACAAAGGCTTCCTTAAACTGTTCTTTTGTCGGCAAAGGAACAAAAATCTTTGTCGGGAATCTGTTTAGGATTGCGTCATCCAGCAGTTGATTTAACGGCAAGTCTTTGGATGCCTTATTTGTTGCAGCAATAACTTGTATGTTTTCGATACTCGTTAAGTCTAATAATTTTGTTTTAAACGCATTTTGGAAACTTTCGGTCATCGTTGCATTGATGCTTGCATCTTTTCTTGCGATAGAATCAAATTCATCAAGGAAAACAACAAATTTTTCTTTCGGGTGAGTTTTCGCCTCTTTAATGACGTTTTCTACAAATCCGATAATGTTATTTTCTGTTTGACCGTTAAACATGCCTTTGAATTTTAGTACATCCATCATGATGAGTTTTGAGCCGGGGAACAGTTCCTGCAGATATTTTGTCATAGCGTAAACATGAACATTCTTTCCGCCGCCGGGGCCGCCATACAACATAATACCGCTTCCGCCGTTTCCGCCTTTCTTTTTAATCCATTCTGCGCGCTCAACAGATGTTTTTAGTCTTTCCACAACTTTTTTCATCTCATCGCTCAGGAATAATTCATCAAAGGATTTTTCATTTGTAACGTCCTTGTAGTTAATTTTGGTCGCACCGGCTTTTGCAGCTAAGAGCGGTATAACGAAAGTGCCAATAATTCCGATTGCGATACCGATTTGAGCAAGAACTCCGGCTTTGTACCATCTGTCGCGGGATTTTTCTTTCTTCTCCGCCTTTTTGTTTTCATCTTGAAGTATGAGCGTGTCATCCGGCATGCTCACATCAATAACTTCCGGCATCTGCGGAGTTTTGTGCGCATTATTAAATTTTACATTGTCTGATTTAAAGTTGATTGTGTTTAAAGTATTTAACATTTTGATTTCCTATTTTAATGAGTTTAAAAGTATTTCTATTTCACTATCTGTTGCATTTAAGTTATGTTTATTTTCTTTGATTGCATTAGCAATTTCTTCAAATGTTACGTTCTTACCGACTTTCGTACTTTCAGCAGCGATTCCAAAAATGTCGGTAAGTTTTCTGAATGATGTTGAATGTATCGGGTCTGATAAAAATTCTGCAATTTTATCCCATCTTGAATCTTTGTTATTTTTTAAAGTTTCATCAATCATTCCCTTAGCGGAATCGTTATAGAATTTTCCAATAAATTCAATAATCTGGTCTTTTGTCGGCAAGTCAACTAAAACCTTTTGTGAAAATCTGTCTAACATCGCGGTATCAAGCATTTTACCTTCTGCTTTTGCCAGTTCGGGATTGATTTTTAAATTTGTAGCACCGATAACAATGATGTTTTCCTGATTTGTCAATTTATTAAACCCTTTTTTAAATGCGTTTAGAACATCATTTGATAATTTAGCGCCGTTTCCAAAATCCTGCATCATAACTGAATCGATTTCATCAATAAATACAAAAATCTTTTCATTTGTATGCTGTTTGGCATATTTTATTGCAGCTTCCATAGTTCCCAAAACATTTTGTTCAGATTCTCCGTGCCATTTTGAATTCATTTTGGAAATGTCCATTTCAATAAATTTTGCATTCGAAAATTTCTTTGCAATACCGTATGCAAATGTATTTTTACCTGTACCGGGAGGTCCGTAGAATAGAATTGCACTTCCTTTTTTACCACCTTTTTTAATCATTTCGGCATAATTTTCAATACGAGTTGTTATTCTCTCGGCTGCTTTAATTTGTGATTCAGGCAAAGCCATATCTTTTAAAGCCTTTTCTCCGCTTAAATCTTTGAAATCAAGTTTAAATTTTTTGAACCATCCCATTTGATGTCCCATAAGTGCAAGTGTACCCAAACTTGCAGCACCAATTGTTGCCATAACAATAGTATTAAATGTCTGTTGTCGTTTTGCTGATTTTTGTGCTTTTTCCTGTTCTTTAATGAATGCATCAACTTGTTCTTCCTCGCTGTTTTTTGCACGGAAGTTTACAACATTTGTTGCTTTTGAGAGATTATTTATCCCTTTTGGGGCTACATTCATTGCTACACTTGAGATTTCGTTCATTTTGAACTCCTATACACACTATTCGAGTACACATAATTACACATCTAACATGATAAAAACCGTGACTTGTCTAAAATTGCCTTTTTTTTATACCATGTAAAGTTTTGTAACAATTTCGTAAACATACCTTACAAAAACCTAAAGTTTTACCGAAAAGTGCCGATATACATGGTAATAAAGGGACAAATAAAGGAAAGACAAATGGGATTAGCCTGTTCAAACATTAGACTATTAACCTTAACTGCCCGCAAAGCCGATTGCGAGTACAATATTTCTATTGACTCGATGGAAAAAATGGCTCTTACACGCGAGCAGTCTGCGCTTTCCAGAGAGTATTATGCAAGATTGCAAAACAAGAATATTTGCTATTATGCAGACGGAAAATACAATAATATCAACTATCAATACATAATGGGCTATAACAGTTATGACAAAAATTTTGGTACGGTAACTAAGGATGCATTGCCGTTAAAAGATGATAACAGCATGGTTCTTGCGGATTCAAACGGTCGCGTTGTAATGAATAACGCATACAGAAGTGCTTTGGTCAGTGTTCTGGGACAAGACTGTGTTGATGCGGCAGGAAGAGGTAAACCGTTTTCAATGGATAAAATTCCGGCATTAATTGCAGCGGTTTGCGGGATGCCTTCAATAACGGAAGATGAAATAGAAGCAGTTATCAACGACCAAAAGGTAATGACGAGTTTTGGAGTTACTAAAGTTAATACGTTAACCGGAGAAGAGGTAGGAACAGACACAAAAGAATCTGAAAAAAAGACAGATAAAGTTCAACAAGTTGTTGATTTCTATTATCCGATTTTTGTTGCGGCTGCGGCAAACGGATGGACTTCGGAATATAACCAAGACATGGGGAATAACGACAGATACATTAGTGATGCTCTTGTTTCAGGATTTTTCCAACTTCAGCAGGTTAATCCTTACGGTGCATACGATCCCGATGCTTCTCTGACTTATTTCTGCCTTGAAGGACTTGTAATTGACCGTCAGGATTCTGATAAGCGTGAAGAAATTACGGCTTGGTATAATGCGGAAAAAGAAAGAATTGCAGAGAAAGAAAACTGGCTTGATATAGAAATTACGGATTTATCAACCGAACTTGAAGCAATTAATACCGAAATGGAATCAATCAAATCGTACATAGATGACGATATTCAAACCTCAATGAACTGGGGTAATTCGTAATTAAGTGATTAAAGCAAATAAAAAGCAAGTAAAAAACAAATAAAAAACAAAGTCTGCAATGAAAATATTTGCAGACTTTGTTTTTTATATTTATATTTTTTACTTTTGAACCGTGCTTTTAATATGCAGTTCTCTCATTTGCTGGAGTGATGCTTCTCCCGGAGCATCAGACATCAGGCATTTTGCACTTGCGTTTTTCGGGAACGCAATAACGTCACGAATTGACTCTGTTCTGCAAAGAAGTGCCACAAGTCTGTCCAAACCGATAGCGAGTCCGGCATGCGGAGGTGTACCGTACTGGAGTGCGTTAACCATAAATCCGAATTTTTCTGTTGCCTCTTCTTCGGTAAGTCCGAGTGCTTTAAAGATTTTCTTCTGAACTTCTGATGAGTGGATTCTGACCGAGCCGCCGCCCAATTCTGTTCCGTTATAAACAATATCGTATGCGATAGATTTAACGTTACCCAAATCACCGCTGTCCAGTTTATCCAAATCATCGAGATTCGGTGAAGTGAACGGGTGGTGCATTGCCATATATCTGCCTTCTTCGTCCGACCATTCAAACATCGGGAAGTCAACAACCCAAAGAAGATTGTGCTTGCTTTCGTCAATCAGGTTGAGTGATTTTCCGAAATGTAATCTCAATCTGCCCATAATGTCATAAACGAGTTTTGGTTTATCTGCAACAAAGAAAATAATATCGCCTGCTTTTGCACCTGCTCTTTCTTGGATTGCTTTAGCCTGTTCCTCTGTTACAAATTTGAGTACAGGTGATTTTGCGGTTCCGTCTTCCAAGTAAATGATGTTAGCCAATGCTTTTGCACCGAACGATACTGCGAGTTTTGTAATATCATCAATATCTTTTCTTGAATATTTTGCTCCGCCTTCAATCTTGATACCGCGAACAATGCCGCCGTTAAGGAGGGTGTTTTTAACGATTTCAAAATTGGATTCAAGAATGATATCACCGATATCAAATAATTCCAAACCAAATCTTGTATCCGGCTTATCAGAACCGAACCTGTCCATGGCTTCCTGCCAAGTCATTTGGATGAACGGAGGTTTAATTTCCACTCCTGCCGCTTTGAATGCGTCTACCAAAAGACCTTCAACAGTTTCAATTACGTCCTGTTGTTTGACGAATGAAAGTTCCATATCTATTTGAGTAAATTCCGGTTGCCTGTCTGCACGCAAATTTTCATCACGGAAGCATTTTGCGATTTGGTAATATCTTTCAATACCGCCAAACATTAAAAGTTGTTTGAAAATTTGCGGTGATTGCGGAA
>JAFXYU010000207.1 GCA_017541565.1 bacterium
ACTAAAATTGGTTTACACATCATTATAACATATCCCTCCCGATTTTGCAAACCTTTTTTTGAAATATTGTTATATTAGCGGATTTTGGGGCGAAAGTCGGGGCGCTTTAGTGCTTTATGCTGTCATTTTAGAGCATTCTGATCCATAAATGACTGTTCTTTTTCACTATTCTTTAATTCAACAAGTTTTTCCGAAATGTTATCATTTCTCATTTTTTCCAAATTCAAAAGCATAACACCTGAATTAAAATAATTGTCTAAACCCAACTTTTTATCAAAATGATAACATTTAACAGCCTTTATGTCGGATACTGCTGCCACATAAGAATTATTAAGGTCAATATCGTATAGATTTTCCAAATCCCTAAATACCAAAATATCACTATCTAAATATAAAATCTTATCCAGATTGGGGAATAGATACGGTACAGAAAATTTTAAAAGAGCGGTTTTTGAAACATGACGATGTTTTTCACCCAAATTCTTATAAGGATTCTCCACAAAATTTACAATTATACTAATATTCCTGAAACTCAAACTATCTAAAATTTTTATATATTTCTGAGATATGTCAGAACAAATAACATGAATATTAATACTTGAATTTGAACAATTTTCGGCAATAGATATTATACTTACCAATGTAGGTAAAAAATATTTATTATCGGTAATATAGCATATATTTAAAATATTACCCACCCTCGCAATACCTTATTAAAAAAACCAGTTTTGTAATTTGTTTGTATTTACCTACATACAACATAAAAGCAATACTTTGTCAATAATCAGTAATGCTTGAGAGCATCGTAAAACCTAATTATACTGAACTTTCTCTGTATAGTGAAGGATTGATGAAATTTATCTGTAGTATCCGGTGATATTATTATGGTTTCTGTATTCTCTTGCCGTACAACCTTTATTTTTCAAAATCCATCTTGATAAAGTTGATACAGAAATTTTCAATTCTTCTTGCATTCTTCCCAGAGAATATCCGGCATCTAACATCCACGGAACATTTTCATTCATTGATTCATTCTTTTCACGACCGATTTTTTCGAAACCCAAATCTTCGTAACGTTGATTAACCCAATGTGAATCCTGACCATATATTTTCGCAATCTTTGTTATCGGAGTTCCGTTTTTTCTGTGTTTTATAAATTCATCTTTCAATTTTTCTTTTAATCTGGTTTTGTACAACATTGTTATTGTCATACCGAATTTTAATCGCGACCAACGATTAATTTGATCGCTCGTATAAACAGTTTTTTTCAATATTTCTTTTAAAGGAGTAAAATTTTCTACCAACGGTGTCAGAATTTCGTTCATAATATTTTTGGGATATTTTGAAAGTCTTCCTTCAAAACTCGGCGTACTATTTGGCATAACAACTCGGATAATCATTTTACCTCCTATGCTTTATAAAACACCTGAAAAATTTTTTTGCTACTTAGATTGAATTACGGAAGATTTATAAAAATAAGCGTCAGAAACGTATACCGAGTTGTCGTTCATTTTTTCAAAACTTCAACAAGGTTTTTGTGAGACTCAGGATCTATGTTTCTGCCCTGAAAATTAGCAGAGATAATTGGTTGCACCTGCAATAAATTTTATTTTCCTTCATTTTTACGTTTATAAAATTCTTCAATAAACCCTGTATTGAACTCACCGCTTTTAAAAATCGGATCTTCAACAATCTGCTGATGGAACGGAATTGTCGTCTTTATCCCTGTGATTACATATTCCTTCAATGCCTGATACATTCTGCGTCTTGCCTGCTGTCTGTTTTCACCCCAACAAATTAGTTTACCTATCATGGAATCATAATAAGGAGGTATTGAATACCCCGGATAAACATGAGAATCAACTCTGATTCCGAACCCACCGGGAGCAAAATATCCGTCTATTTTCCCGGGACACGGCATAAATTCGTTATCCGGATCTTCCGCATTAATACGGCACTCGATTGCGTGTCCTCTCAAATTAACCTCATCTTGAGTATATCCGAGTTTTTCTCCTGCGGCAACAAGAATCTGCTCTCTGACAATATCAATCTGTGAAATCATCTCTGTTACACAGTGTTCAACCTGAACACGAGTGTTCATTTCCATAAAATACCACTTACCATCATGGTCAAGAAGGAACTCACATGTTCCGGCACCTTCATAATTAACTGCTTTTGCTGCTCTCACCGCTGCCGCACCCATTTGTTTACGGGTTTCTTCATCAATAGCGGGAGATGGTGCTTCTTCCAAAAGTTTTTGATGACGTCTTTGAATAGAACAGTCACGTTCGCCAAGGTGAATTACATTTCCAAAAGAATCCGCCAAAATCTGAACCTCAATATGTCTTGGATTTTCAAGGAATTTTTCCGCATAAACATCGGGATTTCCAAAGAAATTGTGTGCTTCCTGTTGGCACAATGCAAGGTTCGTCTCAAGTTCTTCATCGTTTCGAACAATTCTCATACCTTTTCCGCCGCCGCCTGCAGTTGCTTTCAAAATAATCGGATAACCCGCATTGTGAGCAAATTCTCTCGCTTCGGCAGCGCTTCTTATAATCCCTGTTCCCGGAGTTACCGGAACGTCGGATGCTATCATTGTTTTTCTTGCAGTAGCCTTATCGCCCATTTTTCGCATTGATTCCGCTGTCGGTCCGATAAATTTAATATTATACATTTTACAAATATCGGCAAATTCAGCCCTTTCGGATAAAAATCCGTATCCCGGGTGAATTGCATCACAACCTGCCATAAGTGCCGTAGAAATTATCGTCGGTATATTGAGATAACTGTCAATGCTCGGCGCAGGTCCTATACAATATGCATCCGTTGCCAATCTGACATGCAAAGATTCCGCATCTGCCTGCGAATATATTGCGACTGTCGGGATTCCAAGTTGACGGCAAGCCCTTATAATTCTTACCGCTATCTCCCCCCTGTTTGCTATTAATACTCGTTTAAACATTTTTTCCCCTTTGGGGAAGTGACTGAGTAACTGAGTGATTAAGTAAATAAGTTCGATTTAAAATTTCTGTAGTTAAACGCGGTTAACATTGAAAATGTATGAGCGTTAGCGAATTATATGAACTTATTCACCTATTCACTTATTCACTTATTCACTTCTACTCCACATACATCAAAACCTGCCCAAATTCAACAGGATCTCCATTTTTAACGCAAATCTTAACAACCTTTCCTGCTTCTTCGGACTTGATTTCATTCATCAACTTCATTGCTTCAATTATGCAAATAACATCGCCTACTTCAACTTCACTTCCTATTTCAACAAAAGGAGCCGCTTCGGGAGACGGTGCCATATAAAAAGTACCTACCATAGGTGAAGTAATTGCTTTACCTTTCTGTGCAGGTTCTGATTTAACTTCAGCCTGTTCGATTACCGGTGACGCAGCCTGTGCGGCAGGCGCTGCAGGAACAACCGGAGCAGATGCCCCAACCACAACCTCAGGAATATCTTTTCTGATAGTTATTGCCTGTTCACCGTCCTCCATCGAGATTTCGGTCAAACCGTTATCTGTAATTATCTTTGCTAATCTTTCTATATATTCGGGCTTAAAATCCATAATTATCTCCTTTTATGGAGGTGAATAAGTGAGCGGGTGATTGAGTGAGCAAGTGAAATTTTTATTTTTTACTTAATCACTTTCCTTAACATCTGTCTAAGTATTCATTTGTTCTTGTATCAACTCTAATCATATCTCCGTTTGATACAAAGAACGGAACGTTTACAACTGCACCTGTTTCCAGTGTAGCAGGTTTTGTACCGCCCTGCGCAGTGTTTCCCTTTTCTGCCGGAGGAGTATCAACAACCTGAAGTTCAACATGCGCCGGAATATCAACACCAATGATTCTCGTGTCGTGTTTAAGGATTTGTACAATCATGTTTTCCTTCAGATATTTTTTACCGTCACCAACTTGATCTTCAGTTACCTGAATTTGTTCGTAAGTCTCATTGTCCATCATAACGTAATCTGAACCTTCTTTGTACAGGTATTGCATTTCACGTCTGTCAAGCATTGCCTTAGCAACTTTTTCACCTGCTCTAAAGGTTTTTTCTACAACGTTACCTGACTCAACGTTTTTAAGTTTTGTTCTTACAAAAGCCGCACCTTTACCGGGTTTAACATGTAAAAACTCTACAACGGTCCAAAGACCGTTATCTAACTCCAAAGTTAAGCCATTCTTTAAATCGTTTACTGAAATCATAATAACTCCTTAGTTATCGTATTCTACTTTTCTTAAAGGGTAGCATAAATAAAACATTCGTGCAACATTGAACAAATTACATATAAAAAAGAAAGTCTTGCAGAATGTGCAAGACTCAAAAATATACATTTACCCCACTTATTTTATATCATATTGCACAATCATTGTCAACCCTGATTTTTAAATATTGACTTTGTAAAGCGCATCATTAAAAAAATATCATCTAAACGGATGATATTTTATACATAGTGTCAAGAACATTAATAATATACCGATATTATTAAAGGAAGGACGGTTTAACTTGTTTAATACAATGAACACAATACGCCCGCGCCAGTATCCTCAGGCAAACGGGAATTATAAGGCAAACAACGGAGAGGCCGATAAAGACGGTCATAATCATAATGCCGAAGACCAAAGACAACAAAACCGTCAAACGGTAGCACGCGGGCGCGCTCAGGATGTTCAAAATCAAACTCCTCCGGCAGAAAATCGCCCCGCAATATATTCGCCGGCAGCAAATGCTTATGCTCAAACTTATCCTAGGCAAACTTATCAGGTTACAACTCCACCCCCGATAAGACACATGCCGCCCGGACAAATTAATCCGATGCAATATCAGGCAGCACATGCCGGTTATCAACCGATTGCACAAAACCAACCGCAGAATATACAACAAAACACAGGAGCACAATCTCCCGTCAGAAGCAACAAAATCAATATTGCACAGATTTTAAAAGATTTTAGAAATACAATAAAAGCAATTGCTACACCTGAAGAAATTGAAGAGCAGGTCAACAAATACCTTATTACGGTAGAAGAACAGGTACGTACAGAACGTCCGCAGGTTAACCTTATTCAAAGCAACTTAAAAATCGCAGCATCGCTTTTGGACAAATACATTTCAGAAACTTTAAACAAAGATTCGAAGGTAGTACAAAACTGGCTTGATGCTTTATTCTTACAAAAAATTAACTACAGTTATGACGAAGAAGAAGTAAACCCGAGTTTTCTTGTAAAATTTCCGGATCAGGAGGAAAAGAAACAAAATCCGACTCCTCAAACAGAAGAAAAACAAGAAAACCAACCGGAAATACAACAACAAACAGAAACACCGGAAACACATTCACAAACAGTTGAATTTGAGCCGGAAGAATTGAGCCTTGAAGAAGAATTTTCACAAGCAAAAGAAGTAATTTCGCACAAACCTAATATTACAATAATTCCTCAGGATAACAGGCTGAAATCATTGTTTATAGAAGCAAAAAAACATGCATTTTCAAACAATCCGCAAAAAGCAATGAGCATGTTCAAAGAAGCATTCAACCGTGCTCAGGAATTAAAAGATACCGAAACCCAATCAAGAATTTGCCTTGAAATCGGAAAGATATATGATGATAACGACCATTATGTGCAGGCGCTAAACAGTTATAACAAATCTCTTCAGTACACAACCGATGTTAACGTAAAATCGCGCGCACATTTTTCAATGGCACAGATATATGACGATGTTAACCAGATTAACGCAGCATTGGAGCATTACATAACTTCTGTTTCTTATGCCGGAAAATCCGACGATTTAATCGGTCAATCCGAAACTTTGACAAGAATGGCAAATATTTTTACGGATAAATACGATGAAAATGCTTTTGATTACTATGATACAGCACGCAAACTCATTGAACAAACAGCAGATTCGTCTATGAAAGGATACGTCCTGAGTAACACCGCTGATGCTTGTGTTCAATTCAGAAGAAGTGATAAGGCGCTTAAATATTACGCGGAAGCCGTTAAGAATTATGAAAAATCTCACTCGACAGAAGAAATTGCATTGAATTATAAATCAGCAGCAGAACTTATGATTGAATTCAGAAATCCTGCTAAGGCGAAATCGTTACTGAAGAAAGCACTTGTTCATGCCGTAAAAAGCACAAATGAAGATTTGGTAGCAGAAATTAACATGCTGCTTAGTTCGGTAAGTGAATAATAGTTACAGAGATTCTTGGGGGTAAGTATAATCATTCCCCTTCAGAATAATACAAACAACAAGGCGCAGCGTAAACGCTGCGCCTTGTTCTATTCCAAGAAACCTGATTAGTATTCCATTTTATATCCGTCATCAACAATACGAGCTGTACATGCCAAAGTAGTTCTCGTACTGTTACAAGCATTACCACCATTTGCATTGCTTGATTTATCATACCTAACGTTTGCAGCAACAGCACCGTTTCCGTTATAAACCGCATTGTCAAGACTACCCGTTGGATATAAATTACCATCATGACCTATAAGAAATCTGAACTGATTTCTTCCGGGACGGTCTGCCTGACCGGGAGTAGTAAAAATATCAACACTTCCAATCTGGAATAGAAGACTGCCACCGGCCGTTCTTATAGCATTTTCATTACCTCTTCTATCTGTTGATGCTGTTTTATTGAAAGCTACTCTTACACCGCTTTTAGTAAAAAATCCATTATCTGTTGCATTACCAATATGCATGTATCTGCCAATTTGTCCGGCTGTTGCTGCCCCTGCAGCAGCAGTCCACAATCTGGTTTCATTTAATGCAGAAACTTCCTCCTGCACCATCGCATTTTGGAATGCATTTTCCAAGTTTGAAACAGTAGTAGCAAGTTTTGAACATGCTGCTTCATTTTTACTGCTCATAACCAATTGTGGAGCGGTTAATGCCGCAACAACACCTATAATACCCAGAGTAATCAATACTTCCGCAAGAGTAAATCCTCGTTTTTTCATAATAATAAGCTCTCCTATGATAATCTTTTTATACTTACCCGCAAGCCAAACTAATAATGACCGCACTTATATACTTATTATAGCATGTTTTTGGGGTTTGTGAAGTAGGGAAAAAGAAAATTTCCTTTTTGTTTTACTCTTGTTTTTTAATATTTACAATTGTAAAATTGTTTATCACATAGCGGTATCGTCTAGTGGTTAGGACGGGAGATTCTCATTCTCCAAACAGGGGTTCAATTCCCCTTACCGCCGAATAAAACAGAGAAGACACTTGTTGTTTTCTCTGTTTTATTTTACGAATAATGTGGAACAGAAAGAACCCCACAAGGCGGAGCCTTGTCAGGGGTTCAGCGAGGAGCGAGCAGAGTGCGGAACCTTGACCGCAAGATATGAAATATCGCAGCGGGCAAGCGAAGACACGTTTAATGCGAGCGACTCAAGACAATTCCCCTTACCGCCGAATTTTATGACTCCGTTTGGAGTCTTTTTTATTGGGGAATTGAACCCGCCATCACATTCGTGATGTGGGGTTCGCCCCTCTCGAGAAAATCCTCAATGGTATAGTTATATTTACCCCCGAGACAGAGTCCTTACCAGGACTCCGTTAAAAAGTTGACTGAATGTCAAGTTTTTAATGGAGCAGGCAAAGTCAGAAACAAAGTTTCTGCGTGCCGTATAAAGAATAATAAAAAAAAGTTGGCAAAAAAGAAAAGAACATATTGGCTTGTAGGTTTAACTACAAGCTTTTTGTATATTTACCCCTTACACTCCTGTTGCTTTGCGATATAATTTTCTTATGAAACAATATTTTATCAACAAAAACTCAAACAAACTCATCCTGTTTTTTGCAGGCTGGGGATGTGACGAGTATGAGTTTGAGCATCTTATTGCAGATTGTGATCTCCTAATATTTTATGACTATACTGATTTAGAATATAATTTTGATTTTTCAAGGTACTCGGAGATTAATATCTTGTCATTTTCAGCAGGAGTATTTGTAGGTTCTGTATTTAAGTATGTTTTTAACATAAATAAAAAAATTGCTGTGGGCGGAAATCCATATTTGTTTGATGAAAAGTTAGGTCTATCCGAATCAATGCAAAAAACTCTTTTTGAGTTAACAGAAGACAGTTGTGAAGAATTTACAAAAAATTATCTTGTAAAAACAGAGGAAGAATATCTTAATTTTCATAATGCAAAGAGAACCCCTGAAAGTTGCCAAAAAGAGTTTACGGCACTGAAGAATTTATATGATAAAGAATATAAAAACATTAATGACGACTACGATATCGCTATAATAGGAGCGGAAGATCCTATTTTTAATCCTGACAGTCAAAAAGAATACTATTCCGAAAGAATAAGAATTATTGACAATGCAAGGCATAATTTATTTTTTAGAATTAAAAATTATAATGAAATATTCAATTTGTGTATAAAATAATAAGAAAAATAAATACATATATTTACCCCCTCCCACTACTTTAATATTTCCACCCTTTGTGATATTCTTTTGGTATTGAAATATAAGTAAGCGAGGGAATGATGACGGAAACAATC
>JAFXYU010000208.1 GCA_017541565.1 bacterium
AGACATTGTTTTTCTCCTTTCATCGGGGAAAGCCCCGACAGTATTAATTTTTAAAAATCTAAAGTTCTTCCGCCGCGGCTTGTACTTACGCTGTTTTCGTCAGTTTCTTTGCCATAGGTCTTGAGATTAGAGGTTTTTGCCGCTGAAACCGCTCTAATATTTGCCCACGCTCTGAGCGCAAGTATTTGTTCTCTTTGTGTCGTTGAAAGCGGAACCGTGGTTTGAATATTCTTTGCCAAATCTTCAAATTTTAGCGGTCTGTTTTCAAAGAAAGCATCACAGAGTGCGGAGATTACAACCTGTTCAATTTCTGAACCGATAAATCCCTCCGTCATATTTGCAAGTTGTCCGCAAAGGTCTTTTATTTCCGCAACTTCGCTTGCTACTGTTTTATCTTTGAGTCTTTTTTCGAGGTGAAGTTTGAATATTTCTTTTCTTTCATCAACCGTCGGAAGGTCAACAAAGAAGATTTCGTCAAAACGTCCTTTTCTCAACAGTTCAGGTGGCAAGTTGCTGATATTGTTCGCAGTTGCAATTACGAAAACGGGTGCTTCTTTTTCCTGCATCCAAGTAAGGAATTGTCCAAAAATACGGGAAGATACACCGCTATCGCCGTTTGAACCGAGTCCGCTCAAACCTTTTTCGATTTCATCAATCCAAAGGATTGAAGGTGCAACTGCTTCCGCTGTCGCAAGCGCACGGCGCATATTTTCTTCCGAACTTCCTACAAGTCCGGAGAAAACTTTGCCGAAGTCCAGTTTTAAAAGCGGCAATTGCCAAATTGTACTCATTGCTTTTGCGGTCAAACTTTTTCCGCACCCCGGAACACCTGTTACAAGAACACCTTTGGGTGCCGGAATACAATATTTTTTAGCCTGTTCCGACCAAGAATTATTCCTCTTCAACAGCCAATTTTTAAGGTTGTCCAATCCGCCGATATCTTTGATTGTGTAATCTGATTTTATAAATTCCAAAATTCCCGTTTTTTTAATGACTTGCACTTTTTCTTCAAGTATTATCGGTAAATCCTTTATATTTATTTTTCCGTCATTTACCATTGCCAGAGCAAATGCACTTTCCGCTTCCTGAAGCGTTAAACCGAGTGCTGCTTTGCAAAGTTTGTCTTTTTCTTCTTCCGTCAATTCAACCGCAACTGAAGAATTTTGATTTATCATACTGTTGAATTTTGATTTGATTTCGTCCAGAGTCGGGAGCGGAAAATCGTAAATTGTGATTTCTTTTTGCAATGCTTCCGGAATTAAGAGTTCGGTTGAAATAAAGAAAATAGTCTTTCTGACTGTTCCGAGTTTCAAATCGGGAACTATATCTCTGATTTTTCGGATTACATTGTAATCAGGCTGTCTGTTTTTGCATCCGAAATTAACATGAAAATCGTAGAGAATAAATACGGAATCCTTGTCATATTTTCTTATGTATTCCAACGCTTTGCAAGGGCACGCCGTATCACCTACAGCCTTGCTTGTCGAATCATTAATAATTCCGTTTGTTTGAGTCCAAGTAAAAACTTCTCTGGGGAATTTTACCTGTTTAGCATCGGTTACAATTGATTTTATGTACTTTGTAACTCGGTCTTCTTCAAACGTTGTAATATAAATCATCGGGAATCTTGCCCTGATTAAATTTGCCAGTTTGTAAACGCTCATATTCGCTCCTTCTATATATTTTTTGATAAGACAATGATATCATTTTTTTATTGCGGTCAAATCAACTTTTTGAAGTATCTCGTCAAAGTTTCCCATACCGTTCATAAACACTTGTCCGTTTTTGTTGATATTTACTTCAACTTTGTTTTTGTATTTTGTAAAAATTTCTTCGTTATATCTGTCGGTCAAAAAATGATATCTCTGATTTGATGAACCGCACCAAGGGCGGGAATAATCAACCTTATCAATTTCAAATGCGCCATCTATAAGCAGGTCTGTGTTATCAAGAAGTTTTTTGTTTTTTTCTTCTTTTCTTAAATCCTCCAACAATCCTCCGGTAAAGCAAAGTACTCCAAGTCCTTCTTTTTTGACCGCCTCTGCGATTTCTCCCAAAGCCTCTGCTTGTTCAAACGGCTCTCCTCCAAGGAAAGTTACACCCTCTATTTCTTTTTTATGTTTAGATAT
>JAFXYU010000209.1 GCA_017541565.1 bacterium
AAAAACTCAACTAATTTACATTTACCTCCTTTGACTTTTTAAAATCAATTATTAATCATACAAATAGATGTGGTGATTTTTCGAAAAATATAGAATAATTACCATGTGAGAATATAACTATGCCCTTCAGATACAGATTACAAAAAGTTCTTGATTTTCGTATAAGAAAGAAAGAAGCACAACTTTTGGTTGTACAAAAAGCGCAGAATGCTGTATATGAGGCAGAGGAAAACATCCGCGCCAACGAAGCGGAAATTCAACAAACTATCATTAACAGAAAAACCGCTGATTTCAGAATGATGGAATACTATGACAAATACCTTCATCATCTCTGGGACAAAGCGGAAGCGCTGGAACTCGAAAGGCAAAGACTTCAGGCAATACTTGACGAAGAAATAGCAAAACTCGTTAAGTGCGAACAGGAAGTTAAGGTTGTTGAAAAACACAAAGAAAAACAAAAGGAAGCATATTTAGAAGAAGAAAAAGCGCAAGAACTCAAACAGTTTTCCGAAATCGGTGTACAAAGATTTTATATCCACTCAAAAGAAACCGCAGAGGAACTGGCACTTGAAGAAGAATTGAAACAGATAGAAGCAGGTATTCTGGAATGAACATAGAAACAATACAAAAAACAAACCAAACTCAGCAGAGTCAGCAAACATCTCAGACAAACAAGAACAAAAAAGAAGGTGATGTAAAGTTTTCTGATGAATTAAAGACTCTGTCAAAAGAACCCGAAAAAGATTCTGAAATTAAGGAAACTAAAGAAACAGAAAAAGTTAAAGAAACAAACGAAAAAGAAAACGTTTCCAAAACAGAAAAAGAAACAAAAGAAGAAAAAACAAAAGATGTTCAAGAAAAGGACGAAGAGAAGACAATTGAAACGGAAAATCCCGAAAACGCCATTGTCGGTCTGAGCGGAATTGTGGAAGAAATGGCAAAAATCACCCGTACGGAGGAAATGGCTCCGGATGCTTTCAAGAATATGGCGGATTCGGACGATAAAGACAATAAACGCGAGGATTTAGGATTGATTGATAACAATATGAATATTCAAGAACCAAAAGACAGGCTGACACCTGATTTGAACACGAATATGAACTTCAATTCAAACGGTCAGCCGTTCAGCGACTTTATCAATCCCGAAAACGGCAAACAGGAATTGAAGGTTTCCGCTAAAGATATTGCGGAAGAAAAAGAAATTCTTTCTACGATGGAAGAAAATATTGCGATTGCAAACAAAAACATGGCAATTGCAAAAGATAACGAAAAAGAAATTGTTGAGCAGCCTAAAACAAAAACAGTTACTAATGAAAGCGGAATCAAGAAGGTCGAAAGAACGACCAATATTACTGTTGATACAATTGCAAGTTTCGATTCGGTCATTATGGATAAATCCGATGTTGAATTTTTCTCAAATTTGGTTGACGGCAATATACAGAATTTAAGCGAGGTCAAAAACCCTGAAAAATCTGCAGCTGTTTCAAAAACATTGGCTGATTTGCTTGCAAAAGCCATGGAAAATAACAAACCGATAAGAATAAATTTTGACAATGACATTTCTGTCATTATAAGAGTAGATAGGAACGGGAAAATTTCGGCAGACTTTCTCCCGTCCTCACAAGTCGCAGAAGCATATTTAAGAGAAAACTTACCGCTTTTGAGACAAAGATTTGACGATAACAATATTGATTACAATGAGTTAAATCAAAGAAAGCAAAACAAAGACAACAACGAAAACAGAAAGAAGGATCGCAAAGATGAATGATATGTACACCACCGCGATTAATACCCAAAGTGCCACAAACCAGTGGATGGATATGCTCGCAGAAAACATGACAAACGTTTACACTCCGGGTTTCCGGGAAAATAAAATTACGTTCAAGACCTTCCTGGGCGGGGTTGTCGTTGATAATAACGTAAAAAATCAGGGACAGGGTAAATCAATGCCCGGTACTTCAAACGAAAACCTGTTCTTTGAAGGAAGCGGTTTCTTTATGCTCCGCATGCCGGACGGCAATGTTGCCTATACAAGACTCGGAGATTTTACTTTTGACGCCGAAGGCGTATACAAAGCACCCAGCGGTGCAACTGTTCAAGGTTATATCCTGAACGACAAGGGTGAAATTATGTCAGGCACAAAATCCATAAGTGCAGATTTGTATGAAGAAACAGCACTCAAGGGAGGTGCGCTCAGCATTCCGACAACAAACATAAAACTCTGGATTGATCCGAACAACGGTAAATTCTTAGGTAAATATGACGAATATGAAATCAAAAATGACGGCACTCTGTACGGAAAAGCAGACGGCGGAAACCGTATGGTGCCTTTATACAAAATAGCAACGGCTAATTTCCACAATCCGAACGGACTTTATATGGTTAAAGACGGTTTGTTTGTAGAAACTCCCGAATCAGGTAAACCTGTTGTCGGCAGAGGCGAAATTCGTTCCGGACTTTTGGAACAGGCAAATACAGATTTTAAAGCCAATATTGCGGACTATCAGCAGGCAAAAGTTCAAATGGAACTTGTAAAAGCCTTAATTAAAACGAACAAAGACCTGTTACAATCCGCAATGGAAATGGCAACGCAATAGTACTGCGTACGTAGATAATAGTCGGATTGCAGAGGTATAAATTCTACAGTTGATTTGTAACTGCAAGCAATCCTCGAAGTCAAATCTACAGAACAAGTGAACAGATGAACATGTAAATAAGTGAGCAAGTGAAAATAAAAATCCACTTAATCACTTAATCACCTTGTCACTTAATCACTTTTAATATTAGTTAAACTCCGTTTATAAAGGAATTAGAGGAATCTCAATTCCTTTTATTTTTGGTCAATACATCTAACTTGTAGTCCAAAAATAAACCGGATTATATTTACCCCTTTACCCCCCCTAACACTTCCAACTGGTAGTCCCAAAAGAAACTAATTTATATTTACCCCCCCCCATTGATACTTAAAACTTGTAGTCTCAAAATAAGCCAATTTACATTTACCCCTAGAAGTTCATGGTGAAATCGAGGTTTTTGTTTGAGGGTTTTTGTGCTTTCGGGGTGAATAAGAATTTTTTAAGCAGCGGGTGTATGAGTTCGCAGTTGGTATCCGGTCCCATATAAGGCAGTGTAACAGCGGTAAGGTAAGGAAATACGTGTTCTAGATTCATATATCTTTTATCTAATGCTGCGGAGTCTGATTCCCAGTGCGGTACGACTTTACCTGTTATTACAAAGTCCTTTTTTTCTCTGCCGTGAATTTTTATTAGGTTTTTAATATTTTCAATTCCTTGTTTTGTGCCGACTACGGACGCAAATATGACTGAAATATTATGTAGTTTTCTGGCTTTTTTTGAATAATCAACCGCTTCTTTTACCATGGTTAAACCGGTCAGAATGCAGTCGTCCAAAATAACAAGTGTTGAATCATTCGGAATATTTTGCAAATTATAATCCTTGTCAAACCAGTTGTCGTATTCGGGCATAATGAATTTTGGTTTTTCAATTTTGTTAGCTTTTGTATATTGATATATTGTTGTGATAAAACTTTTTTCCGGTGTCGGGAGCACATAATAAACACTTTCCGGATTTCGTCCTGTTTCCGCCAAGAAAATATCAATTTGCTTGTTTACCAACTTTAGGTAGTAAGTATAGTCGTATGCGGAAATCGGATAAACCATTTTTCTTATAAAATCAAGAACATATTTTTTGTATTTGGTATCTTCACTACCTTCAAAAGTTTTATTCAGAATAGAATCAATAATTTTAGAAAAATCCTCTTTTGATGGAATTGCAGGATTGATATTATCTGCAATTTTTTTTGCGGTTATATTTTGCGGAAACTCGTTTTTTATCACCGTAACATCCAATCCGAGTTGTTTTGCACGTTCAAGTATATTACCGTTTAGGATTTTATCAATGGGTTTACCGCTTTGCAGATTATAGAAAATGTTTTGTGTAAAAAACTTTACTCCTGCTCCGCGATTAAGAAAATTATAACTGTTTTCAAAATCTTCGAGATAAACTATTTTTGATTTTGAGAGCGATTCAAAGATTTTTTCTTTATCTTCCTCCGGTACATTTTCTATATATTTCAAAAGTTCGGAATCCAGAATTATTCCCTGTTGAGATTCTTTTTGTGCAGACGGTATTCTGCCGTTTTTCATAAGAATATATCTTAAAACACTTGAAAGACAAATCGGTATATTTTCAGGTTTTGTATTATGTCCGATTGTAATTTTGCCGAGAGCGTTAATTCCGGCTTCTGCCAGTTTTTTCTGGATTGTAGCGAGGCTTTTATATCCGGAATACGCTGTTATTCTTGCCATTATGTTCAAGATTAACTTTTCGCTGCTTTCTGTTTTTGCCGATAATGTTTTGACAAAATCCTCTATTTCTTCCGGTTTTATTTTTGAAATTTTTGAGGAAATTGTTTCATAAACACCGGATTTCAGCCGTTCAAATTCGGAAAGAGAAGATTTTACAAACACGTCGGATTTGACCGGCGCGGATGCGGCAGTCAAGTTTATACCCCTAAAAACGGGAGGTTTTGATTGGATATAATGTACAGGCAGTATTTTCATCTGAATCCCTAACCCAACCAATTATATCCCAAAAATTTGCAATCGTGCAATATTTTTATTATCATCTACATATTAAGGAGAAGTTTTATGACAGATTGTATTTTTTGCAAAATTATTAACGGCGATTTCGGTACGGAATTTGTGTACGAAAACGAATATGCCGTTGTTTTCAAGGATATTAACCCAAAGGCGGAAATTCATCTTCTTGTTGTTCCGAGAGTCCATGTTGAATCTTTGAACGAACTTGATGATGAGAAAATTTTGGGCAAATTAATGATGACCGTAAAAGAAGTTACAAAGAAAGAAGGAATAAAATCATACAGAACGGTCATAAACACCGGTAAAGAAGCCGGACAAGAAGTATTCCACCTTCACATTCATATACTGGCAGGGAAAGGAGTTATATAGAATGGTACAAAGTTTAGTTTTACAGGGAATTGATAAAGAACAAAATATATATAAAGAGATAACCCCCGGAGGATACGGAATTGCCATAAAAACAAAGAATATTCTGTTTTCCAAACAATCACCGTTTCAGAAGGTGGAAATCTTTGACACGGATTCTGCATTGGGCAGAGTTCTCACCTTGGACGATTTAATGATGACAACGGAAGGTGATGAGTGGCATTATCACGAAATGATTGCACATATTCCGATGATGACTCACAAATGCCCGAAAACCGTACTGGTAATAGGCGGAGGTGATGGCGGCACCGTTAGAGAAGTTCTTAAACACGATACCGTTGAAAAAGTTGTACTCTGCGAAATTGACGGCATGGTTATTGATGCGTGCAAAAAATACCTTCCGACAATTGCGTGCGAACTTGATAATCCAAAATGCGAAATTCTTGTTCAGGATGCTATTGAATATATTAAAGACAAAAAAGACATGTTTGATATAGTTCTTATTGATTCCACTGATCCGATGGGACCCGGGGAAGGACTTTTTACGGATGAATTTTACACAAATGTGAAAAATTCTCTGAAGGAAGGCGGAATTATGACTGCTCAATCGGAAAGCCCGTTTACCAACAGAGAAGAAATTAAAAAAATGTACACTCAATTGAGAAGAGTTTTCCCGATAGTTTCAACTTATACTTCAAACATTCCTACTTATCCGGGCGGATATTGGGCGTGGGCATTCTGTTCAAAAACAGTTGAACCGCTTTCTTATTGGGACGAAAGAAGAGGGAATGAAATCACAAAAACTTGTAAAATCTATAACAAAGATTACCACTTTGCACGATTTGCTCTTCCCAACTATCTAAAGGAACTCGTAGGATAATTTTTGCCGTATTTTATTAACCAAAAGTACTATACATATTTTTTATATGTATTACAATTGGTTCGTAGTTAGTAATTAA
>JAFXYU010000210.1 GCA_017541565.1 bacterium
GATATTGTCGGGAATTTTGATACAAAAATAAAAGAGGTATTGCAAAATTTCAGAAGTTCAACAGAGGTTCAAGATGCTTTCAAAAATAATCTTGCAGTTAATAAAGAGGCAAACGAAGAGCTTGTTGATAGGACTGAAGATATCCTGTTCACAACTTTTACAAAATCAATAGCTGACAAAGTTTCTATTAATCCAAAATATATGGAAGATAAAATCGATGAGATAAATAAAGATTTGTGGGAGGTTGTAAAATACTATTTCCTTAATATAAAAGAGGGTTGGTACGAAATTGATGACGAGAATAAAACCTTAAAACTTATCGAGGGATATAACAGACCGTATTTATTTTCATACAAAGATGACAGATTTTTAAAGGATTATAAAGGCTATCAGCAGTACGGAATGAATAAAGATTTTTCTCCGGCACGAGGCAGAATTGCATTAACCTCTGTATTTTCAAAAGGTATATTAAAAGAGATGGATATGGCTTGCCCACAGGAAGCAAAGATTTATGTAAATTCAGATATTGAGCCTGTTGAGATTGGTTATTATAATGTCGGGATCACTTCAAAAGATAATACTTCTCACAAGCATATTTTAATCGGGCAGACAAAAGACGGAAGAACATTATCTGATAGTGAGTGCCGAAAACTTTTAAATCTTCCTGTTGTAAAAATAGAAGAACGCAACGGCTTTGATACAATCCGAATGGGGAGTTTACTTGAGCCGTTTGAGTTTAATTTGAATGATAAAATATCAAAGGATGAGATTTTACAGGAATATTTCAAGAACAAAGAGGGTTCTATTACTTACGAGGTTGAAAAATTGAGAATGCTTGCAGGACGTAAAAAGTCTGCTCTTGAACTCAATTTGACCGACCTTAAAACCGAAATTGAAACGATGAAAAAGCAATTAAACAGTAAGAATTCTGACCGCTTGGAAGAATTAAAATTAACAAAACAATTAAAGCTGAAACAAAAAGAATTACTAAAAAAAGAAGAGGGATTGTTCTTTGATAAAGCACAAGTAGATGTTGAAACTGATGAGGCAATTCAGGAGCTTACAAACGATTATAATTTCAATGTAATAATAGGTGCAAAATTCAAACTTCAAATCGTTAAAGCAGAGTAAAAGTTATCTATTTTCATGGTAATATAATTTCAAAAGGGGTAATAATTATATGGTTGAAGGTATCGAAAAAATAAGCGGACAGAGCATGGATATAGAGTTATCCGAAAAAGAAAAATTAAAGTCTGTATTCCCACAATGCTTTAATGACGGCAAACTTGATATTGATAAGTTGCTGAATCTTTGCGGTGAATATATCGACAACGATTTTGAAAAATACAAGT
This sequence comes from bacterium, assembly GCA_017541565.1. Classification (GTDB taxonomy): domain Bacteria; phylum Cyanobacteriota; class Vampirovibrionia; order Gastranaerophilales; family Gastranaerophilaceae; genus CAG-196. The sequence goes on from JAFXYU010000210.1 coordinate 1,353, forward strand.
TTGAATGGAAAGGCAAATCAAACTGCTATAAAATTGCAGGGAAACGCTCAACAGGAACGCTCCGCCCATGCAAAGATGAGAGTGTTAATTTCGATACAACAAAAAACCTTTATATTGAGGGTGATAATTTAGAAGTCCTCAAACTATTACAAAACGCTTATTTTAGAAAAGTAAAAATGATTTACATCGATCCTCCGTATAACACAGGAAACGACTTTGTTTATGAAGATGATTTTGCTGATCCAATGGCAAAATATAAAGAGATTACCCAACAGACAACAAAATCTAATCCTGAAACAATGGGAAGATTTCACACCAATTGGTTGAATATGATGTACCCACGCTTGAGGTTAGCATCAAATCTTCTTCGTGATGACGGTGTAATTTTTATTTCGATTGATGATAATGAAGTTACAAACTTACGAAAATTATGTGATGAAGTCTTTGGAGAAGAAAATTTTGTAGCTCAATTTATATGGAAAAGTCGTCAAAATAAAGATAATAGAAATATCTCAGGTGTATCAATAGATCACGAATATATTTTAGCTTATACAAAAATGAACAATCATAGAGCTTTTGTTGGAGCAGAACGCAATACTTCACAATATTCCAATCCTGACAACGATCCTCGTGGGGATTGGACAAGTGCAAATATGGCAGGAATTCTTGATGCAACAAAAAGACCTAATTGTCACTATGATTTGATTAATCCAGAAACAAACATAAATTATGGCAGACCAACAATGGGGTGGAGGTATGACCAAAATACAATGAAACAACTTATAAAAGATAAATTGATAATATGGCCGGATAACCCAGAAGGAAGACCTCGTAGAAAAGTATTTTTAAAAGATATAACATTATTACCCGGTTTTTCTTCCGTAACTGGTATTGATATATACACAAGAGATGGTTCAAAAGAAATAGTTGATTTGTTAGAAAATAAACATTTTAGTTTCCCGAAACCTAAAAATCTAATAAAAGAGTTTATAAAACAAACAACAAATGAGAATGACATTGTTCTTGATTTCTTTTCCGGTTCTGCCACAACGGCACATGCAACTATGGAATTAAATTTAGAAGACAGTGGAAATAGAAAATTTATAATGGTTCAATTACCGGAACTATTTGATGAGAAATCAGAACAATTTAAATCAGGTTATAAAAATATTTGCGAAATAGGGAAAGAAAGAATAAGAAGGGCAGGGAAAAAATTAATTGAACAAAAGCCTGATTTGGATATTGGATTCAGAGTATTCAAACTTGATACTTCAAATCTTGCAAAATGGGATTCCACACCGACTGAAGATGAAGAGGAATTAAAAACAAGATTTTTGGGTATGGCTGATACGGTTAAGGTCGGCAGAACACCTGAAGACTTGGTTTATGAGGTTATGCTTAAACTCGGTATTCCTTTAGATTACAAAGTGATTCCGATAAAAATTAACGATAAAGAAGCTTTTGCAATCGGTGAAGATTGTCTTGTTTTGGTTTGCACAGACAAAGGCGAAAGCGGAATTTCAGGGGATGATATTCGTTTGATGTGCGATGAATACACTCCTGCCAAAATCGTAACTTCAGAGGAAGCATTTGCAGATGATTCCGCTTTATCAAATGCATACTATATCCTCAAAGACAAAGATATTGAAATGGAAATATTATAGAAAATGTCAAATCAATTAAAAGAAGAAAAATTGAAAGATTTTTTTGATGAAGGTGGTGTCGGAACAAGACAGTATTCATTTTTGAATTGGCGTTTTTCTCCGCACGATTCTATTGAAGTGCAATTTTGCAATTTAGCAGAGGGGTATTTTGAAGTTGCAAATAATTTAATTGAGCAATGTCTTGATAATAATAACGACCGTAAAGCAGATATATGGATATTTCCTATTCTTTTTAATATCGTACACGCTGTTGAGTTATACTTAAAAGCCATCAACTCGATGTATCCGATATATTTTAAATTAAAAGGCTTTGTATTAGAAGAGCTTCCCGATAGTAAAATCGAAGGAGACCACGACATAAAACAAATGTGTCAAACGGCAATAAGCAAAGTAAGAAACGATTCTGACAGAGATCCTGATTTATATAAGGCATTAAAAGAAGTCTTGCAGTTTATAAATATTATTTAGAAATACTCTGATGATGTGGCTTTTACAAGATATCCTCTGCCCAAAGATGCAAAATCTGATTTAAATAAAGAATATTTTTATGTTTCACACCAAAATGTAACCATAAATATGGTCGAACTTCATAAATGGGTTAAAAAGATTTCTAACAATTTTTATAACATAACCGGCTTTTTAATCGATATGATTGACGAACTAAACGGTTACAGAAACGAGGTTATAGATGATGTTGTACCTCGTGAATATTACTATGAATAAGGAGTATTTTTTAATAAATGAAGTTAAAATTTAAAAATCAAAAATTCCAATCTGATGCAGTAAATTCCGTTGCAGACTTATTTATCGGACAAGAGAAAGCAAAAATGACATTCTCAATAGATAGTAATGTCGGGAATTTTGATTTGATTATGAGTGAATTCGGGATCGGTAACAAACTTGAAATTTCTCAAGATGACTTAATAAAAAATATGCACACCGTTCAAAAACGTAATCAACTCCCGATTACTCGTGATTATGAAAA
>JAFXYU010000211.1 GCA_017541565.1 bacterium
GAATTTCAAAAATATTTAAAACAAGTCAAGGCAGAATTAGTCGAATATATAGAAAAAAATAACCTGAATCTTGAGAATAGTTTAATAGATTTGAATACAATTCATGAAACTGTCAGTTCGAAATTATCAGAGGTAAAACATCATAATGATATAAATAAATTTGCGATTGAATTAAATCCGAAAAATGAGTTGGCATATATAAATATTGCGGATGATTACATTGAATACAATAATTATGATACTGCATTGCAATTTTATAACGATGAATACAAACTTGCATTTGAATTAGATTCAAAGAATTCAATAGTTGATCTATGTTGGTTTATTGGCGATAAACACAGATGCTATAATGATATTTTTAATGCCGTAAAAAGACAACAGGATGCCGTAAATTTGGAATTAGGGGAATAATTATGCCGACAGACAATCCGATTTTTACTGTTGTAGTACCTGTTTACAATGTTGAAAAATATATAAAACAATGTATTGAAAGTATTATTAATCAGACATTTAAGGATTTCGAATTATTAATTATTGATGATTGCAGCACTGATAATTCAATGAAAATTGCAGAAGAATTATCTGCCAAAGATTCAAGAATTACGCTTCTGTACGGTGATAAAAACCGAGGAGTCGGGTATGTAAGGAACAGAGGTATTGATCTTGCAAAAGGTAAATATATTATGTTTACGGATTCCGATGACTGGATTGAACCTTGGACGTTAAAATTATTGTATGATACTTTTCAGGATAAAGATGTAACCAGCATTTGTTACGACGGATATACATACTTGGATTATGAACAGAAAGTATGTGAAGGAAAGTTAATTGATAACGTTGAAGGATATTTAACATTTACTCCGGATAATATATGCTGCGGTTCGGATTATTGCCTCAAAGCGTATACCACTGAATCCATACGGGATAAAAAGATTTATTATCCGGCAGGATTGCATTTTGAAGACGGAGAATTTTATTTTAAATATTTTGCTCTTAACCCTAAAACGTATATTTTGGCGGATCAACTTTATTATTACAGAAGACGGGAAAATTCTATCGTAACCAATAAAAATATGGGTATTGTAAGACTGGAAGATATTTATCAGGTTATTAAAAACATACGGGAATTTTATAAAGAACGCGGTATATATGAAAAATATAAGAAATCTCTTTTGCAATTAACGTCAACGAGGATAGATACATGCCGGAATATTTGCAAAAGTTACGAGCGTTCGTTACCCTTATCGAAAGATATATTAAAAGAATTTAATTTCCCGAATGAATTTGAAGATATTAGGAAGAAATCCCCGTATTTTTCAGTGATTGTTCCGTTTTATAATGTGGAAAAATATATTGAAAAATGTTTGGAGAGTATACAAGGACAAACATTTTCAGATATAGAAATTATTTGTGTTGATGATTGCGGAAAAGATAATTCGTCTAAAATAGTTAAAAAATTGGCTAAAGAGGATTGCAGAATAAAAGTTGTAAAACACAGTAAAAATAAAGGACTTGGTGCTGCAAGAAATACCGGCATGAAATATGCGCAGGGTGAATATGTTTTGTTTGTTGATTCGGATGACTGGATTGATATAAATACTCTGCAAATTTTGTATGACAAAATTCAGGAAACAAGGTTGGACGTTATTTCTTTTAAGGTAAATGTTTGGTGGGAAAATCTTCAAAAAATGACAGATATGTTTTATTTTTCACCTTTTGTAAATCTGCCGGAAGGATATTTTGAATTAAATGATGCCAACTTATACACATACCCGAGTTGTGTCTGGAATAAAGTGTATAAACGGTCATTCCTGCAAGAGAATAATATTTACTGTCCGGAAAATTTATATTTTGAAGATGTGGAATTTTATTTTAAAATATTCATTTACGCCAAAGAACATTATGTTATTAATAAGAATTTATACTATTACAGAAGGAGAGATGATTCTATATTAGGTTCATCTTGTTCAAATCCAAGCGTTGCTGAACACATGTTTGATGCAGGAGAAAGAATATATAAATTTCTGGTGAAGAATAAATTATTTAAACAATATAAGAAAGCGTTTATGTACTTAGTTAATACTAACGTAAACACTTGGCGTACTTATCCGAATGTAGAGAAACAATTGCTGCCCAGAATAAAGAGTTATCTTAATAATGTTGGTTTTCCTGACAAATATTATTTCTAATACCTTCTTGTAACCCAAATAAGATGGTATCCGAATTTTGTTTTTACAGGACCTGTTACTTCTCCGATTTCTCCCTTGAACGCAGCCTGCTCAAACGGTTTTACCATTTGCCCGTGTCCGAAACACCCGAGGTATCCGCCGTTTTTCCCGGACGGACATTCGGAATATAGTCTTGCGTACTGCTGAAAATCTTCATACGATTGGATATCACTTTTTATCTTTATTGCATCTGCTTCAGATTGTACAAGGATGTGGTTTACGCATGCCTGTATCGGCGTGTCAAAACTTTTTCCGTTAAAACAAAATGCCGGTGTTGAAAATGCCGTTAGTAAAAATAATGTACAAAATATTTTTTTCATATTTTCTCCTAATTGTTTGTTTCTATTTTAGCCTTTTTCCAAAGTTCGTCAAATTCCTCATAAGAATATTCTTCAAAAGGCTTGGTTTTTAATTCTTCCATTTTTTTAAATCTTTTTGTGAACTTTTTATTTGCGCTTAAAAGTGCTTGTTCGGCATCAATCTTATACCATCTTGCAAGGTTTACGGTCGCAAAAAATATGTCGCCCATTTCGTCTTCCATTTTGTCTTTGTCACCGCTATTGACGGCTTCTTCAAATTCTTTGTATTCGGATTGAATACATTTTTTTAAACTTTCAACCGAATCCCATTCGAATCCGACTTTGACAACTTTTTTGCTGATTTTTTGTGCGGACATCAATGCTGATTGAGATTTTGAAATACCGTCTAGGATGGATTTTCTGTAAGTTTTTTCTTCGTTTTTTAGTTTATCCCAATTTACAACCACATCGTTAGCCGAATCGACATGAGCGTTTCCGAATACATGCGGGTGGCGGTGAATGAGTTTCTGACTCAATTCTTTTGCGACATCTTCTATATCAAATTCATTGTTATCTTTCGCAATCTGTGCATGCAGAACTACTTGCAGAAGGACATCTCCCAATTCTTCCCTAAGATTTGGAATATCATTTTCGTCAATTGCATCCACTGCTTCATACGCTTCTTCCAGCATATTTGGGCGCAAAGTCTTATGCGTTTGCTCTCTGTCCCAAGGGCATCCGTTTTCACTCCTTAATACGGCAATTATATCGACAAGTTTTTCCAGTTCAGGATATTTCATAAGAGTATTATACTATGAATTTTAGTTCATAGCCATTAAAAGTTCTCGGATGACTTTGGTTGCGACTGCTGTTGATGCTCCGCTGGAATCATAATCAGGAGCGAGTTCAACGACATCCGCGCCTATAATGTTGAATTGAGAAATGTATTTAAACCAACCGAGAAGTTCGTTAAAATTAATTCCGCCCGCTTCCGGTGTTCCTGTTCCCGGCATGATTGATGTGTCAAGAACATCCAAATCCACTGTTACAAATACATTTTTACCTTTTAAAGAATCCAAATCTTCGTATTTCTTTGCAATTGTATTGTACTTTTTCATAATTTCAAATTCTTCTTTCATACCGGAGCGGATTCCGATTTGTTTAAGATTTTCAAATCCGACAATTTCTGCTGAATGTCTAATGACGGCAGAATGTGACATTTTTTCTCCGAGGTATTCCTCTCTCAAATCCGTGTGGGCATCAAAGTGAATTATAGCAAGATTGTCATAGAATTTTGATACGGCTTTTATTTCCGGAAGTGTTACAAGGTGTTCTCCGCCAATACCAAAAACACGCTTGCCGTCACGATAGATTTCTTCGACATTTTTTTCTATTAAATCAAGAGATTTTTCTGTGTTCCCAAGCGGAAATTCCAAATCTCCCGCATCGTGGAAATTGCAGTCTTCAAGGTGTTTGTCAAAATACGGTGAGTATTCTTCCAGTCCCCAACTGGCGAGCCTTATTTGTTCGGGGGCAAAACGTGAACCTGAACGATATGAAACAGTACCGTCAAAAGGCAGCCCGAGCATAACTATATTCGCGGTTTTGTAATCTTTGTTTTCACCCATCCAATTTCTGTCCAAAAAAGGTCCTGTCAGCATAATTTCTCCTTAATCTTTACTAAATTATACTATAAAAACTCTTAACATTTCTTAAAATTTTAAACAAAAGTAGCAATTTTTTTTATGTCATGTACTTTATATATATACAGGATATCATTTGTAATTAAATAGTAAAGGAGAAATATATGGCAAGAGTACTTATTTCAATGCCCGAAGAATTTTTAGACAAGATTGACCAAGTTGCCGAGGGCGAAAACAGAACAAGATCTGAACTTATCAGAGAAGCTTTGAGAAGTTACATGTACAAAAGCAGAGTAAAATCCACAACAATGGCATCAAAGAATGCTGCACTCCTTGAGGCATTACTCGATTAGACTTGCAAGCGGAAGCATGGGAAAAGGAAAAAGGAAGAAACGAAAAAGC
>JAFXYU010000212.1 GCA_017541565.1 bacterium
AATTGCCATGAGACATCTGACTAATCTTATTATTGTAATATTTCTGCTGTTTTTTGGAGTAAATCCTTCTTTTTGTGCGGTTCAGGGTAAACTTGAATACAGTATTCCCATTGATTATTCACAATTGGATGAAAATGAACTTGCTTCGCGTGCGGATATCTTTTATGCGGAGTTTCCGGATAAAGAAAAATGTGAACTTACGAATGACCTTACTTCTGCACTCAATTTATACTCCATGCTTTCTGCAAAAAATCCTCAAAATATTACTTATGCTTTACGTCTTGGCAAATTGTATGACATATTGGGAAAAGACCGTCAGGCAAAAGGAAATTACTATCGTGCAATGGGAATAAATCCCTCAAGTCCCGAACCGTATTTTTATCTGGGCGAATTTTTTTATGTAAGAAAGCACTACAGACGTGCGCTCAAGTTTTATAAAGAAGCGTATTCAAGAGGGTACGAAAATCATGTACAAACATGTGCGAGGCTGAAAGATATATACAAAAAATTTGGTGATAAGGAAAATTTGGCAAAATTCGAATAATTAATTTTTCCTTAATATTTTAAGAATGGAAGAGAATGTATAGTATAAATGTAAATGTAAAATAGGTAGTAAGAAGGAGGATTATATTATGGCACTAAAACCTTTACAAGACAGAATTGTTATTAAAGTTATTGAAGATACCGAGCAAACTGCAGGCGGAATTTTTATTCCCGACAGCGCGAAGGAAAAACCTCAAAAGGGTGAAGTCGTTGCTGTAGGTGAAGGCAAAACGAATGATAAGGGTGAAAAAGAACCTATGGGAGTAAACGTAGGTGATGTTATTCTCTACGCAAAATATGCAGGTACGGAAATTAAGATGGACGGAGTTGAATATAAGATTTTGTCTATAAAAGATGCATTAGCAATTGTTGAATAGTATTAAGGAGAAATAAAATGGCAAAGAAAATTGTTTTTGAAGAAGAAGCAAGAAAGGCTCTTCTAAAGGGAATAGATTCAGTAGCAGATGCCGTTAAGGTTACACTCGGACCTAAGGGCAGAAATGTTATTTTGCAAAAGAAATTCGGCGCACCGCAAATTGTTAATGACGGTGTTACCATAGCAAAAGAAATTGAACTTGCAGACGGATTGGAAAATGCAGGCGCACAACTTCTTAAAGAGGTTTCTTCTAAGACAAATGATGTCGCAGGTGATGGTACGACAACAGCATCCGTTCTTGCACAGGCAATTGTCAGAGAAGGCTTGAAAAACTTGACAGCAGGTGCAAATCCTATGTCTATGAAACGTGGTATTGATAAGGCTGTTGAGATTTCTATAAATAAAATTAAAAATCTTTCTCATCCTGTTTCTACCAAGGAAGAAATTGCTCAGGTTGCAGGAATTTCTGCCGGTAACAATTCAGAAATCGGTGAATTAATCGCTGAGGCAATGGAAAAAGTAGGACACGACGGTGTTATAACTGTTGAAGAATCAAAGTCATTCGGTACAAACCTCAAGGTTGTAGAAGGTATGCAGTTTGATAAAGGATACATTTCACCGTATTTTGTTACCGATGCCGAAAGAATGGAAGCAGTTTTGGAAGATGCTTATGTTCTTTGTGTTAATAAGAAAATTAACCTAATAGCAGATTTAGTTCCTGTTCTTGAACAAGTTGCCCGTGACGGTCGTTCACTTCTTCTTATTGCGGAAGATGTTGAAGGTGAAGCACTTGCAACACTTGTTGTTAATACAATGAGAAAAGTTTTAAGAGCAGTGGCGGTAAAGGCTCCGGGATTTGGTGACAGAAGAAAAGCAATGCTCGAAGATATCGCAATTCTTACAGGCGGTCAAATGTTTACAGAAGAACTTGGTATGAAACTCGAAAATATTACAACTGATATGATGGGTATTGCAAAACGAGTAACTGTTACGAAAGACGAAACTACAATTGTTGTCGGAAATGAAACAAAGTCTGCGGTTGCAGAAAGAGTAAACTTAATAAAGAAACAAATTGAAGCATCTGACAGCGAATATGATAAAGAAAAACTTCAGGAACGTATGGCTAAATTGTCAGGCGGTGTTGCCGTTATTGAAGTTGGTGCGGCAACAGAAGTTGAACTTAAAGAAAGAAAATTAAGAATTGAAGATGCATTAAATGCAACAAGAGCGGCAAACGAAGAAGGTATTGTTCCGGGCGGCGGAGTTGCTTTAATCAGAGTTCAACAGGAGTTAGAAAAGAAGTTAGAAACAATAACTTTTGATTCCGATGATGAAAAGAGCGGATACAAAATTCTTATGGCAGCACTTGATGTACCTTTGAGAGCAATTGCTGATAATGCAGGTGCAAAAGGCGATATTGTTGTAGATAATGTAAGAACCGAAAAGGATGCTTATGGTTATGATGCGCTTTTGAACAGATATACCGATATGTTCTCGGCAGGTATTGTAGATCCGGCTAAAGTTACAAGAAGCGCATTGGAAAATGCCGCATCGGTAGGTTCAATGCTTCTTACAACGCAAGCCGCTGTTGTGGATATTCCGGAAGAGTCAAAGGCTCCTGACATGTCAGCAATGGCAGGTATGGGCGGAATGGGCGGCATGATGTAACGCAAATACGAATGAAGTGCAATGGTGATAACCAAAAAACGAATCAATACTAAAAACACTTCATAAAACGATACAACAAAGCCAAAAGATAATTAAACAACAGAGAAAAATGATTTCCATTTTTCTCTGTTGTTTGTATTTTATATTCTTCTTCCTTTTCTTTATTTTGCAACAAATCAAATTATTTGATATAATTTTCTTATGGAAACAATAACAAATAAAACTCTGGAGAAATTAAAATATGAACTTGTAAGGGATGGTGTGGTTTCTTATGAGACGTTGGAAAAAGCGGAAGAATTGGCGAATGTTCAACGTATTAACATCGGTCAGGCGCTAATTAATTCGGGAATTATACCGGAAGAAAAACTTTTGAAGTTCTTGGAATCAAAGTTACACATACCGTATGTTAATCTTGAGGACTATATGCCTGATCCCAAGTGTTTTAAGTTTGTGTCATTTTCGGATGCACGCAGGTATAAAATTATTCCTTTGTTTAAGATAGAAGATGTTTTGACAGTTGCTATGTCAGATCCTCTGGATTTGTTTGCGATTGATAAGATTATTGAGGCTGCAGAGTGCTCGATTGAACCTGTAATTTCTTCTGAATCCAGCATTCTCAAAAAGATTGATGAGTATTATAAAGTTGCTGATACGGTTGATGACATTACTCTTTCAACCGAAGAAGGCGAAGATTTTGACTGGACTGATGAACTTCACAAGGATGAAGCCGGTGAGGAGCATATCCAGCATGTTATTCGTGCAATTTTGAAACAGGCAATTATTGAGGATGTTCACGAGTTGAACCTTGAACAAGTAGAGGAAGGTTTGAAGGTTGTCTTTAAACAAAACGGAGAAATTTATGATAAGGGTACGATTCCGGCTATATTAAATTCTGCATTTGTTTCAAAATTAAAAACATTATCAAATTTGGATGCATCTGTTTGTGAAATTCCTCAGTTGGGAAAATTATGCTTTAAGGTTGAAAATACGATGCTTATTGCATCTGTTTCATCATTCCCGACAATTATGGGTGAGAGAATTTCTCTAAAAATATATAAACCGCCGCAGAAATTAGATAAGATTATAACTGATGAGAAAGCAAAGACGGTAATTTCTCACGCTCTTCATACTCCGGGGATAGTTTTGGTATGCGGTTCCCCTTTGAGCGGGAAAACTCATATAATATATTCACTCTTAATGGAAGCGGCAAGAGATAACAAGAATATTATGACAATTGAATCAATTGCCAAATATGAATTAGAAGGTGTTAATCAGTGCGAATTAAACGAGAATATCGGATTTAATATGGATAAGGCACTAAGATACATTGAATTTCAATCGCCTGATACGATTTATCTGGAAGGTGTGAAGACTCGTGATGCGTTTGAATTTATGTCGGAACTGTTTTACAACGACAAAATAATTCTTACTGAATTTATGGCAAATAATATGACAGATTTAAGACAGAAACTTGCTTATGATGATTTTCAGTCGTTCAAGTCTCTTATTTCGTGTTTGATATTTATACATTCAAAAGACAGTATTGAAGTTTTTGATAAAGCCACATTACAAAAATATTTGGCATAATTAGTACTGGTTTCCCCTGTTTCATGGTATAATCATTTTCAGTGAGAGGTTTTAAGGTTTGACTACAAAAATTGCTATAACCGGAAAAGGCGGAAGCGGGAAAACTACAGTAACAAAGGCTTTGTTAAGAGTTCTTCAGGAAATATTTCCCGAAAAATCGATTTTGCTTTTTGATAATGATTTAACCGGAGAATTGGGGCATTCATTCGGGCTTGATATAAGGAATACTATTTATGGTATAAGGAGCGGGAAGCACGAATATAAAACCGGTATACCGGAAGGTATGACAAAGCATGAATATGTGGAGTGGGCAATGGAGGAGATAATCGTTCCTCTGAGTGACAATGTTGATATTATAGAATCTTGGTTTGTAGGTGCAAAAGATTGTCGTTGCCCGATTACATCTCTTATCAACGACGCATGTCAACGGATAATCGAGCGTTATGATTTTGTAATTTTTGATTGTGAATTTGATTTAAAGTACTTAAACCAATTGGTTGATACAAATATTGATTTGGCTCTAATTATTACTAATCCGACAATGGAATCCGTAAAACTTACAAAACGTATTGCGGAATTTTCTTCAAAATACGCAGCAGGCGGACAAATGGGTGTGATTTTGAATAAGGCAAGCGGTCAAAATTTGGATAGAATTTATTCTGAAATGAAATCGGCAGAACTGGATATTTTAGGCTCAATTCCCGAGGATGAAAATATTAACAAAGGTACAACAAATTGGGAATCTGAGAAGGTAAAAGATGCCGTAAAGGAATTTTATTTCAGATTAAATCTTCCACAGGAGAACAGTTAATGATTTTAATGGACGGAAAATCTCTATCGGAAAAAATTCTTGATAAAGTGGCTGAGAGAGTGAAAAATCTTGAACGTATACCGCACCTTGCCGTTATTTTGGTCGGTGATGATCCTGCAAGTAAGATTTATGTCGCTAATAAAAAGAAGGCGGCGGAAAAAGTCGGAATTAAATCAACGATTATTGAACTGCCCTATGAAACCGAAGAAAAATATTTGCTGGATAAAATTGAAGAATTGAATGACGATTTTGATGTTACGGGTATTCTTGTTCAGTTGCCGCTGCCAAAACATATTGATAAAAATAAAGTTGTGACGGCAATTTCTCCCAAGAAGGATGTAGACGGATTTACTCCGGAAAATGTGGGTAAACTTGCAATAGGCTTAGAACCGTATTTTTATCCTGCAACACCTCAAGGGATAATGATGCTTTTGGATGAATACGGAATAGAGATTGAGGGTAAGAATGCAGTTATTATAGGGCGCTCGAATATTGTCGGTAAGCCTATGGCGCAAATGCTTTTGAGAAGAAATGCAACTGTTACGATTTGTCATTCTTATACAAAAGAAATCGAAGAAAAAATAAAAACCGCTGATATTTTGGTATCTGCGGTTGGTAAAAAAATTGTAAGATGTAAGATGGGGTATAAAAATTCTGTAGTAATTGACGTTGGAATACACAGAGATTCCTACGGCAAGGTGACAGGCGATGTGGACTTTGATTATGTATCGCCTTCGTGCGGGTATATTACGCCAACTCCCGGAGGAGTCGGTCCTATGACTATTGCTTCTTTGATGTACAATGCCTCTAAAATTTATTAAAGGGATTAAGCGATTAAGTTTAGCCTCCCTGTAACAAGCCTGTGTCTTGAGCGGCTGTCGAGACTGCCTGTTTGTCGGCATCTTTTTGAGCCCTGAGTTCTTCTAATAACGTATCGTACATTGTTTTCATTGTATCGTATTCTACATCAAGTTCGGAAAGTTCTTCCATAAGCTCGGCATCGTATTTTTCAACTTTCCAGTCTGCGTATGCCTTTGCTTTTTCCATATTATGTTTTTCGCCTTCGTGAATGAAAACGTTGCCGTTCATTTTTATATCTTTTGTTGCTGAGTAAGCATCATCATAAGCATCTTCCCATTTTTGTTCAAGTTTAGTTTGAACTTCCAGTTTTTCTTGGTTTGCTTCATACTTTTGATTCCAGAAGATAGACTGCTGAGTATAATAGTTAATGTCAGCGTTTACGCTTAATAAATTTCCTAATTGTGCTGCTACATTCTGTGACATTTTTTATACCTCTTGTTATCTTACATATATATAAAGTATTTAAAAAATATTGAATTTCACAAAGCGTTTATTTTGTTACAAATCTTTACAATTTGGCAAAAAGCGTTTAATATAGCGGGTTTTGAAGTTTGGAGTGTGTGTAAAAACAAATTATTTAGGCAATTTTTAGCAAAAAAAATACTTTATATATATAAGGTTAGAATATAAGGTTAGGTAGGTCATGATTAACAACATTACGTCTATGGACTTGCGTCCGCAGATAAATGTGGCAAAGGCATCTACTTCATTATCAAGCATGTCGATGCCTGCCATATTAGGATTTAAAACTCCTCAGGTAAAGGAGAAGGCAAATATTCGTGTTAAGAAAATCAAGCGCGGAGATAATATAATTATTCCCGGCGAGATTGATGACGAATATGTCGATATTGTGGAGGAGGAAGTATCCCGAACGGAAAACGGCATTGTGTATAACAGCGGCGGAAATTTCTTTGCGTCGCCGGAAATAATATCTCCGCCTCCCAAACGAAAGATTAAGTATTTAAAGAATTGTTATATTATTGACTATATTCAGTCGCCCAAGCCGAGGTGCGGAATGGGAACGAATGCAATAAAACAACTTGCGGAAAAGGCAATGTTTGATAAAAAAGCCGAAGGGAGGATTGTGACTTTTTCGGCTCCGATATTGAAGGAGATGTCGCCCGCGTTGTTTTTCTACAAATTGGGCTTCAGATTTACCGATCCACTGGCGAACGAATATATGGATAAGTGTATCAGAGATAATATGCCTGATATTCCTCCTCAGATAGGAATGATGTATTTACCGCAGATTAGACTGCATAAACTCATAAGATATGGAGAATTGTGTTAGATGGTTGATGGCACAAACATAAATTTGAAAAATTCTCTACCGTTTGGAGAAAATAAAATACCGCACAAAGAAAGCGGTGCAAATATTGATGCGCATTATTCGGACAGTATGAAAGTTGAGCGTCCGAAGATTAATCCTGAAAACATAAAAATAACAGTCCCGCATAAAACTCTTTATTCCGATGCGGATGCAACAAAAAGAATACAGCAATTAAATACCGATATATATGAAGGTCAAAAAAAGGAGAAGGCGAAAAATGAATTCAATTTTAAGACTTATTTCAAACTTATTGCAGCATTTATTTTGGCAGCAGCAAGCAT
>JAFXYU010000213.1 GCA_017541565.1 bacterium
ACGCCTTTATTAAAGAAAGCAATTCCTCTGTTCCCTTTAACGCTCTTGATGTTACTGTAAACAAAAGGAATCCATAGTTTAAAAAATTTCAATTCCGTTATTATATCAAATTGTTCGATTGCTTCATCAAAGAATCCCATATCTTCGGAGTATACAATGCCGAGGTTCATGCGAGCCATAACATATTTTGGGTTGTATTTTATCGCATTTTGGTATGCCTCTACCGCAGAATAATAATCTTCATATACAGCATAAATATTTCCGAGGTTGTACCACGCTTCATAGTGTCCCGGGAAAAGGTTTAACCCTCTTTGATAATATTCAAGAGTTTTTGCCATATTGTCCTGAGAATATGCCTGATCTCCTTTATAAATGTAGTACATACCTTTGGCTTTCAGGAGTTGTCTTTCAATCCAAGGATGGCAAAAGTGGTAAATCAAAAATACCACACACAATAGTAACAGTAATGAAAATAATTTTTTAAAAAACCGTTTCATAAATCGGATTATACCACGAATTTTGACTCAGTGGAAGAACGAGTTATTATGCAAAATCCCAAAATAATGTATAATGTTTCTATGAATGACAACCTGAAAGAAACAATAAAACTCATTCCGACTCAACCCGGGTGCTACATATACTACAATAAAGATGATGAAATAATTTATGTCGGCAAGGCAAAAAATCTTAAAAGGCGTGTTTATAGTTATTTTCATAAACAACACGACAGTGTAAAGGTTACGGTTCTTGTATCCCAGATAGAAAGAATGGAGTATATCATTACTGACTCTGAGGTAGAAGCCCTGATTCTTGAATCACATTTAATCAAAAAACATAAACCCAAATACAATATTCTTTTAAAAGACGATAAAAAATACCCGTATTTTTTGATTACGGATGAGGATTTCCCCCGAATACAAGTTGTCAGAAAGAAAAATCTCAATCCTGATAAAGGCAGGTTCTACGGACCTTATACGGATGTCGGCGCAATGTATGCGACATTGGATTTTTTAAAAAAACTTTTTCCGTTGAAACAGTGTAAACACCCCAAATTTTCAAACCGTCCCTGTCTTTATTATCATATCGGAAAATGTCTTGCACCGTGTCAGGGAAAAGTTACTCCCGAAGAATACCAAAAACTTATTTATCAGGTAGAACTGTTTTTAAGCGGTAAGCAGACGGAACTTCTTAAACAAATACAGATTCAGATGCAAAAGTATTCGGAAAGTGAGCAGTTTGAAAGAGCGGCAAAGATGCGCGACAGTTATAATGATTTGGTAAAAACGCTTGAACACCAAAAAGTAGTTTACGAAAACACAAAACTAAATGAGGATATTATTGCTGTACTCTGTGAGGACGGAATTCTTGCAATCGTTATCATGATGATAAGAGAAGGCAGATTAATTGATAAAAAGGACTATACTTATTTTGTCGAGAACAATGATAAAACCGAATATTTTGAAACTTTTTTCAGGGATTATTATACAAATTTGAAACTTGAATTTCCGGATAAGATTGTCTCAAAAGATTTAGAGGAAATCGGAGATAAAGAACTATATCAGAATTGGCTCAAGGTAATTTCCGGCAAAAAAATTACGATTAATTACGGAAACGGACGCGGGAAATATGGGGAATTGTACGAACTTGCTTTTAAAAACGCATCAAATCTTTTGGAAAACACAAAACTCAAAAAAATGGCTCAAATCAGGGATGATTTTAATGAAGTCGGCTCTTATCTTGCAGAAAAACTTAAATTAAATAATTTTCCGAACAGAATAGAATGTTATGATATTTCTCATATACAAGGCACAAATACGGTTGCTTCAATGGTTGTGTTTCAAAACGGACTCCCTAAAAAGACTGCATACCGGAAGTTTAAAATTCGTATGACAGAAGGAAAACCTGATGATTTTCTTTCGATGAAAGAGGTTCTGTCGAGAAGGCTCAAACGTCTTGGCGAACCAAAGTGGGAAAAACCGGATTTGATTATTATAGATGGCGGAAAAGGACAACTTTCGAGTGTAATGCAGATAGTTCAGGATATGGGGATAAAAGTCGGCAAAGACGGAATCGATTTTGTTTCACTTGCAAAACGCGAAGAAGAGGTTTTTCTTCCCAATAAATCAAAATCTATTTTGCTTCCGAGAGATTCAAACGCTTTATACTTAATTCAGCGTATCAGAGATGAAGCCCACCGTTTCGCAATAACCTTCCACAGAGATTTAAGGTCAAAGGCAATAAAAAAATAAGGTAATTATATATTATTTTACACACGCATAGTCCAAGAATAACGTTTATTGTCATCTTGAGGGAGCAGCCATTCAGCCCGAAAGATCTCTATTATATGGTAAATACTCAAAATCTGTTTAATATTGCAATTATAAAAATAAATTAAAAACGAGTCATTTTTTGTAAATAGTTTTTATTTTATCAGCGGAACTTAATAAGATATTGTACAATTCAAGTTCTTCTTCATTTGCTGAAAATATTTTGTTAAGTATTGTTTCTCTTTTGGGGTTGTTTTTTCTATGTATATCAACTCCGAAATCCTCCAGTGAAATGTTTAATTCTGAAATTAGTCTTAAAAAATTATTTACCTGTGGAAATTGTCTTCCGTTCTCAATATTCCCAAGATTTTTATCTGTCATATCAACCTTTTCGCTGAGTTCTTCCTGAGTTAGTTTTGCTTGTTTTCGTGCATTTTTTATAACAGAACCTATAAACTTTTTGTCATCATATATCATAAATCACCTACACAATATCACCTTAAGAATGTTTTATATTATAAAAATACCTAATATATGAGGACTTTTTTACCAAACATGTTTCTACTTTATAAATAAACAGAAATATGATTGATATATGATTTTGTTCATGTATACTTTACATGTTTTACTTTTATCAAATTTGTTAAATACGTGAGGTGTATATGATTAAGGTAAGTATTATTATTCCTGTTTATAATATGGCTCATTATCTTAAACAGAGTTTAGACAGTGTTCGTAATCAGACATTGAAAGATATAGAAATTATATGTATCAATGACTGCTCGGAAGACAATTCTCTTGATATATTAATGGATTATGCATCTAAAGATAAAAGATTTGTGATACTCAATTTGAATGAAAACAGAGATCAAGGATATGCAAGAAATCTTGGAATAATGCGTGCAAACGGTGAATACATAATGTTTTTGGATCCGGATGACTGGTATGAAGTGACGGCTTGTGAAGATGCATATAATGAAATAATTAAAAATAATGATGACATGGTGTTTTTTGGAATGACACTATATGATGCTGAAAAGAAAAAATATTCTGTGGGTTATAAGCATTATCACAGTAGTTTGCAAGCATTAAAGAAAAGTACGAATGTGAAAGAGAGTTTTATACCGTATTGCGGCTTTAGTGTTGTAAAAATTTATAAACGGGATTTTTTGTTGACAAATGATTGCAAATTTACCGAAACAAGATGTGGAGAAGATAGACCGTTTGCTGTCAAGACAACCTTGAAAGCAAAAAAAATATCTTTTCTTGATAAAAAGTTATACTACTATCGTATAAATCAAAATGACAATAAAAGAAAACGTATATTAAACGAACGTACTTGGCAAGAAGCCCGCAGTAATGTAGAGAGTATGCTGAGTCTCATAGTTGATAATGATAAAGATTGTGAGTTTTCAATAAGATGTATAAATTTAATGATTAAATTTTATTTAGGACATTTAAAAGAATTTTTGCTGTTATATAAAAATGATAAAAACAAAATTTATAAACAGATTCATGATTTTCTTATAAATGTGAATAAGATTTATAATGTTAAAGATATTTATGATAGTGAGCAGT
>JAFXYU010000214.1 GCA_017541565.1 bacterium
CGCGCGTGGCAAGATTCGAACTCGCGACCTTTTGGTTCGTAGCCAAACGCTCTATCCAACTGGGCTACACGCGCATGTTAAACTGTACTTAACAAATATATCAATAACAAAATAATTTTTCAACCGCTAAAACCAAACATTTATGATAAGTATTTGATAAAGTTACCAAAAGTTTCTTTCCCAACGTTTGAGCATTTTAAATATTTCGCTGTGCTCACTTCCAAAGTCGCTGAACGGATTGCTTTTAACAAGTTTTGTGATAACTCTTGTCGTTTTTGCCTGTTCATTTACAAAAGTTCTTGACCACTTTTTGTCGTATGCTCTTGATTTGAGTCTGTCTAATCCTGTTACGCGTGGAATGACCGGCATTTATATCTCCTCCGAATAATACATTTCCTGAATTATGCCGATAATTTTATTTAAAAAGTTTTTGTATTTAATTCTGTCTGCTGCGCCTGAAAGTACAATATCCGCTTTTTCTTTACATGGTCTGATATGAATTGCTGCTTTTTCGTTTGCGTTTGCATAAATATGGTCTGCTGAATCCCCCAACCCTCTTTCGTTTGCACGAATATAAAATCTTTCCTTTTTGATATCTTCTGCAATATCAACATAAATCTTGAAATTGAATGCATCTCGAACTTTGTCGGTTAATGTGAACAATCCTTCCGAAATAATTACTTTCGACGGTTTTGCAAGCGTGTGGTTATCGTGTCTGATTGCGGTTCCCGACATGTCATATTTTGGAAGGTATGTAGATTTTCCTGATAATAATTCCATAATATGCTTGCTCATAAGTTCCAATTCTAATGCTTGTGGCACATCAAGGTCATAGTTTTTTGCGAACTCCGCAAAACTGCCTGCTGCTTTAACCATATCCGAGCGGTCATAATAGTAATCGTCTGTGTTAACTCTTGTGATTACATCTGGAATATTAAACTCGGTAGCAAATGATTCGATGGTATCAATCAAATCCATTGTAATTGTTGACTTCCCGCTAGCGGTTTCTCCTGCGATACCGATGGAAGCCGGCATTTTAATCCTACCTGACAGATATCCCGCTATTTTCTTTATTACAAAAGGATTGTAACTTACAAGAATTGAATCTTTTTCTTTAAGTTCTTTCTCAAATATATTTGTTAAATAACGCTCAATTTCATCACAAATGGTTGTTGGTTTTGATACATTTTGTGATTTAGACGGACTTTTTTGATTTGTGTGAATATTTTGTATCATTTTTACTATACTTTCTTTGTTAATTATACACAAATGAAAACAAAAAAAAAGTTTTTTTTGCTACCGGATGCTTAATTCTTTACATATTTTTACACAGTGTCCATGGTATAATAATTGTAAGTTTTATGGGAGTATTTATGGCAGATAAAAAGACTTTAATATTAATCGACGGTCATGCGCTTGCTTTCAGGCAGTTTTATGCGCTTGAAAGAACCAATATGAAAAATTCCGAAAATCAGCCTACTTGGGCTGTTTATGGATTTTTCAAAGCAATATTCGATTTGCTTGAAAAAATTAAACCTGATTTTATTGCGGTAGCATTTGATGTCGGAAGACAAACATTTCGTGTTGAAAAATTTGAAGAATATAAAGCCCAAAGAGAGGCTATGCCTGACACTTTACGTTCACAAATAGGTGTCATTTGTGAAGGACTTCAGGCATTTGATATACCGATTTATACAAAAGAAGGTTTTGAAGCGGATGATGTAATAGGCACAATTTCAAGAATAGCATCGGAAAACGGACACAATACTCTTATTTTAACCGGTGATCAGGACAGTTTTCAACTTATTGATAAAGAAGGATCTGTAAAAGTTCTTATTCCCACAAAGGGTGAACTCATAGAATACGATTGGAATAAAGTATATGAAAAACTGGGTGTTTTCCCGAATCAAATAACCGATTACAAAGGTTTGAGGGGTGATACATCAGACAACATCCCCGGAGTTAAGGGCATTGGTGAAAAAACGGCGCAAAAACTATTGAACCGCTATCCGAATCTCGAAGCAGTACTGGAAGATTGCGATAATATTCCTGAAAATGCTGTAAGAACTAAGATTTGCGAAGGAAAAGAAATTGCAATTTTATCCAAAGATTTAGCAACTATTATTCGTGATGTAGATGTCAACTTTGATATTAATACCGCAACTGTGACACTGCCGGAACTTAATAAAGTTTCTGAATTTTTAAAGAGGATGCAATTTTATTCTTTTATTAAAAATATTGATAAAATTCTTTCATCATTTAATAAAATTAATACAAATAATGATGTGACTGTTAATTTGAACTTGTTTTCTCAGAAAAATCAAGATCCATCGGTATCAGTTCAACAAAGCCTGTTTACCCAAGCATTAAAAGATAATATTCAGGATACTGAAATAAAAATTTCAGGTGTAAATGATTCTTCTGCGATTGATGATATTAAAAAATCAGAAATCATTGCTTTAAATTTTTATAAAAATAATGATGAGATTTCAGGTTTTTCTGTTTCCAACGGTAAGAATTACTATTTTTCAAAAGATTTTCTTGATGAGTTTAAACCTATTATTGAAAATCCAAAAATTAAAAAAGTCTGTTACGATGCAAAAACCGTATATAATTTACTTTTGAATAAAGGGATTACTTTAAATGGTTTGGTGTATGATGTTCTGCTTGCCAGTTATGTTAAAGATCCAAATAGAAAACACGGTTTGGATGCTCAGGCATTGGACTTTTTAAATCATATTCTTGACAATTCCGATAATATAGAAAAAATTGCTTGTGATGAAGCGGAAACTATCTATAAACTTTATGATTATTGGATGAAAAATTTGGACGATGACGAACAAAAACTCGTAACCGATATTGAAATCCCGCTTACTATAGTACTTGCAAAAATGGAGCATGCCGGTGTTTCAATTGATGTTGAATATTTAAGAGAATTATCTAATTATATGACTGAAAAACTTGCTGAACTTGAAGATTTAATTTATCAAATGGCAGGTGAATCATTCAATATAAATTCGCCCAAACAAGTTGCCGAAATTTTGTTTGATAAACTTGAATTAAAAACAAAGAAGAAAAAATCCCGTTCAACGAGTGCTGATGTGTTGGAAGAACTTGCTCAAGAGTACGAGATATGCGAATATATATTGGAGCATAGGAAGTTTTCTAAGTTAAAATCAACTTATACGGATGCACTTCCCGCTTTAATTAGCAAGCGTGACGGCAGGATACACACAACTTATAATCAAGCGCTGACTGTGACGGGCAGACTCTCTTCTTCAAATCCGAATTTACAGAATATTCCGATAAGAACCGAAGAAGGAAATAAAATAAGAGCAGCATTTTGTGCAAAAGATAAAGAAAATTACTCAATATTATCTGCTGATTATTCCCAGATTGAACTGAGATTACTTGCGCATGTATCTGAGGATGAAAACCTTATTAATGCTTTTACTTCAGGTATAGATGTTCATACAATGACAGCATCTAAAGTATATGATGTTATTCCGGATAATGTGACAAAAGAAATGAGACGAAGTGCTAAAGCCGTTAACTTTGGTATTGTTTACGGTCAATCAAAATACGGTCTTGCTAAAAATCTGGGGATATCGAATGATGCGGCACAGGAATTTATTGACAAATACTTTGAAACTTATCCGAAAGTCAGAGAGTATATGGAATATGAAAAAGAGTTTGTCTCAAAGTACGGATATGTGGAAACTATGTTCGGCAGAAAACGTTATTTATCGACAGAACTTATGAGTCCGAATTATCAGATAAGAGAATTTGCTCAAAGGGCAGCAATAAACCAGCCGTTGCAAGGCTCAGCCGCTGATTTAATTAAAATGGCAATGATTGAAGTTGACCGACAAATTTCAGAAAAAAGTCCTGGTACTAAAATGATTATGCAGGTACATGATGAACTTGTTTTTGAAGTACCTAATGAAGAACTAGATGTTGTCAAACAACTTGTACTGGATGCAATGTCGCTTAATCAGCCGTTAAAAGTTCCGCTTGTTATAGATATAAATTGCGGCAAATCTTGGAAAGAGGAATCTGTATAGAATCTTTATAAAGTATTAATATTGAGGTATTGACCTTGTATGTTGAAAAATAGTATTATAAAACGGTTAAGAATGGAGGTATGCTTATGGAATTTCATCATCAACCGATGAGCGGTGAAACTTATACTGCTGATGATATTAAGAGAATGATTATTGATTATGATGTACAGTTTATAAAACTTCAGTTTGTTGATATAAACGGGCAGGTAAAGAATTTAGCCGTACCTTCCGAACATATTGATAGAGTGCTTAATAATGAAATTATGCTTGACGGTTCATCTATAAAAGGGTTCAGAAATATTGAAACATCTGACATGTTTTTCTATCCGGATATAAATACTTTCCAAATTATTCCGTGGCAAGAACGTGACGGCAGAAACTCAGCAAGATTAATATGTGATATTTATAATTCAGACGGAACGCCGTTTGAGGGGTGTCCGAGATGTAATTTGAAAAGACTTATGGCTGAAGCCAAGAAGTTGGGCTTTTCGATGAATATAGGACCGGAAGCGGAATTTTTTCTCTTTGAAAAAGACGAAACAGGTAATGTTACTACAATTACACAAGATAGAGCGGGCTATTATGATGTCGGTCCTGATGATTTAGGTGAGTCTGTAAGAGCAGATATAGTCAGTACATTACAAGAAATGGGATTTGACATTGAAGCCTCTCATCACGAAGTTGCAGACGGTCAGCACGAAGTTGATTTTAAATATTCTGATATTTTAACAACGGCTGACAATGTTGCAACCTTTAGAATTGCGGTTAAAGCGGTAGCAGCAGAGTATGGACTTCATGCAACCTTTATGCCAAAACCTGTTTACGGAATTAACGGTTCCGGTATGCATTGTAATATATCTTTATTTGATGAAAAAGGTAAAAATGCTTTCTATGATGCTAAAGGTGAATATCAATTGTCTGATACGGCAAGATATGCAATAGGTGGTTTGTTGAAACATGTTAAGAGTATTACTGCCGTGCTTAATCCGACAGTAAACAGTTATAAACGTCTTGTTC
>JAFXYU010000020.1 GCA_017541565.1 bacterium
AGTTATAAAAGAAAGAGGATTGGAAAAAGAATTAAAAAGCACAAAAACAACAAACGAAAATAACAGATACAAAAAAGGCTACGAAATACAAAACCCGATGTATGGGGATGAAATTGTGCAAAACATGAAAGGCTTGCCTAATGATATGGGGGCTGATGTTGCAAGATATTTAACAGAAGTTTGCTTTGGTGATTTTTATACAAGAGATGGTTTAGACCTTAAAACAAGAGAACTTATGACAATTGCAATACTTACAACAACAGGAAATACAGGAGTTTTGAAAAGTCATATAAAAGGAAACCTTAAAGCAGGTAATTCAATAGAAACAATTACTGCTGCTATTATTCAGGTTATGCCGTACGTTGGTTTCCCAAATTCCTTTGCAGCATTGAAAACGGTTAAAGACGTAATTAGTGAAAAATAAAAGGATAAATTTATGAAAAAAATATTTTTATTAACACTTGTGATTTTATTTTTGACATCCAATTTAAGTTATGCATTCAGTTTTAATAAAAAAGGAGATAAAATGTTGACACTGCAAGAATATTCAAAAACTATAATATTTCCTATCGGAAATACAAATGATGCTTATGCAAAATACTTTATCGGACAAAGTTATATCGCTCCAATTTCTACCGAACAGGTAAAAATTTATAATGTGACATTTGAGCCAAAATGTAGAAATAATTGGCATATACATAAGGCAAAATCAGGCGGTGGTCAAATGCTTATTGCAGTTGGAGGCAGAGGTTATTATCAGGAATGGGGCAAAGAACCAATTGAAATGAAACCGGGAGATGTTATAAATATTCCTGCGAATGTAAAACACTGGCACGGTGCTGCACCTGATTCGTGGTTTTCACATTTGGCAGTAGAAGTAGACGGTGTTGAAACCTCTAACGAATGGCTTGAACCTGTTACGGATGAAGAATATAGTAAATTAAAATAGGGTAAAAATGGAAATAACAACACAAGAATTTAGAGAACTAATGCAAAAAGGTACTTATGTTGAAGCCGGAAGTGAGCTTTTTGAAGCCTTTCATAAATATAGTCAGGAAGCGCTAAAAATTACTTCTGAAATCAACAGTAAATACAATCCGCCTGAAAAAATAAGGGCACTTTTTTCAAAGCTGACAGAAAGCGAAATTGACGAAACATTCGGATTGTTTCCGCCTTTTTATACTGATTGCGGGAAAAATATCAAAATAGGTAAAAATGTTTTTATAAATGCGTGCTGCCGTTTTCAAGATCAAGGCGGGATAGAGATTGGCGATGGTTCTTTAATCGGGCATAATACAACAATTGCAACATTAAATCACGATTTTAATCCATTAAAAAGACAAAATCTGACTCCAAGTCCCGTAAAAATCGGCAAAAATGTTTGGATAGGTTCAGATTGTACAATTTTACCGGGGGTAATTATCGGTGATGGTTCAATAATCGGTGCCGGAAGCGTTGTAACAAAATCTATTCCCCAAAACGTTATCGCTGTCGGCAATCCTGCAAGAGTAATAAAAGAAATTGAGGTGAATAATGTTTAAAAAATTATTATTAGGTTTATTTACAATTTTGTTAATTATCGGAGGCTCAAACATGGCTAATGCTAAGACTTGGGATAAAACTTTTCCGAAATCAGACAAAGTTAATGTCCAAAAAGTTGAATTTAAAAACAGGTTTGGAATAACGCTCGTCGGAGATTTATATATCCCCAAAGGGGTAAATGCAGGGGTAAATTCAAATAAAAAATTGGCGGCTATTGCAATTTCAGGACCGTTTGGTGCCGTTAAAGAACAATCATCAGGATTGTATGCCCAAACTTTGGCTGAACGCGGTTTTA
Organism: bacterium; assembly: GCA_017541565.1. Classification (GTDB taxonomy): domain Bacteria; phylum Cyanobacteriota; class Vampirovibrionia; order Gastranaerophilales; family Gastranaerophilaceae; genus CAG-196. Next base: position 1,838 of record JAFXYU010000020.1, read on the forward strand.
TTACTCTTGCATTTGATCCGAGTTATACAGGTGAAAGTTCTGGAACTCCAAGACATGTTGCAAGCCCTGATATAAATACGGAAGATTTTTCTGCTGCGGTTGATTATTTGAGCAACAATAAAAATGTTGATGCTGATAAAATCGGTATTTTAGGTATTTGCGGCTTTGGCGGATTTGCGATTAACGCTGCTGCTATTGATACAAGAATTAAGGCAACTACAGCAGTTACCATGTACGATATGACAAGAGTTTCAGCCAAAGGTTATAATGATTCGATTGATGAAAATGCAAGATATGAAATGAAACAAAACCTCAATAAACAAAGAACGGAAGATTATAAAAAAGGAACTTACGCAAAAGCAGATGGTTTGCCTGAAAAATTAACAGGAAATGAACCTCAATTTGTAAAAGATTATTGGGACTATTATAAGACTAAAAGAGGTTTCCATAAACGCTCAATAAATTCAAACGGTAATTGGAATACGACATCATCTTTGTCTTTAATAAATCAACCAATCTTACAATATTCATCCGAAATCAGAACTCCTGTATTAGTTGTACATGGGGAAAACGCACATTCCAGATACTTCGGTGAAGACGCATTTAAGAAATTAAAAGGTGATAACAAAGAACTTTTTATAGTAAAAGGTGCAAACCATGTTGATTTGTATGATGGCGGAGATAAAAACGCTATCCCGTTTGATAAAATAGAAAGTTTTTATAAAGAAAATCTAAAGTAAAGAGGCAGTAATGAATCAGTATACCAAAACATACAATGTAATTCTTGATAACATGGATTTATTTGAATACAGGTTAAGACCAATTTCGGCAATAATGTATCTGCAAGATGCATTTGCTAGATATACAGCAACAAAGAAAATGGCAGCGTATGACTTATTTGCGACAAATCAAATATGGATTGTAACTGAATTTAATATTGATTTTGTTGAGGATTTACCGTTTTGGTCGGAGGAAATAGAAGTAAGTATATGGATTTCTGAAATAACAAAGTTAAAAGTTTATACCGATTATGAACTGAAATGTAAAGGAATAACTTTTGCAAAAGGTAATGCTCTTTGGTTTGTGATTGACAAAGAAACAAAGCGACCTGCTAAAACGGATGTTGTAGCAGATAGGTTTGATATCTGTAATGAATTAGTTTTAGGTGAACACAAAAAATTTATATTGCCTCAAACAAGAGAAGTTTATACAAAAATTGAACACAAAAATAATTTATCGGATATTGATTTTAACAAACACGTTAATAATAAAAGTTATATAAATCTTGCAGAAATGACTGCACCTAATGAATTCAGAAAAACAAAAGTGTTAAAGAGTATACATATCAGATTTAATAAAGAAACTTTCTTAGATGATGTTTTAACTTGTACAACAAACAGAACGGAATTACCGAATACGTACACTCATATTATAGAAAAAGACGGGATTTCCGTTTGTGATATAGTAACCGTGTGGGATGAAAGAAACAGCAAAAACAATATTGTTGAATATAATCTGGATGTAAAAAATGAAGTATAAAGAGGATAAATAATTATGAAAAAAGTTTTAATATTATCAGGCAGCCCGAGAATCGGCGGAAATTCTGACCTGCTGTGCGATGAATTTATGAAGGGTGCAATTGAATCAGGTAATCAGGTCGAGAAAATAAATGTTTCAAAAAAGAAAATAGATTATTGCAAAGGCTGCTATTATTGTCAAACTCACAATGGCGAATGTGCAATAAAAGATGATATGACAGAGATTTTGCAGAAAATAATAGATGCCGATGTTTTGGTACTTGCAAGTCCTGTATATTTTTATTCAATAGATGCACAGTTAAAAGCCTTGATAGACAGAACGGTTGCTCGGTGGACTGAAGTTAAAAATAAAGACTTTTATTATATTGCAACCTGTGC
>JAFXYU010000215.1 GCA_017541565.1 bacterium
ATATAAGAGGTATAAAACTATGTATGAACGCCTGATGGATGATATATTTAAAAAATTAGCCAACGGACTGCCCGAACTATGGGACGGAAAAGAATGCATACTGTATATGAAAGATAATGATTCTAACCAGTGGCGCCAAATGGAATGGATCGGATTCTATTTTCAGTTTATGTGTGAAAGAATTCTTGGCAGGGATGATTTCATGGATATCCCGGGTCCTAAATACGGGAATGTTGAATTTGACGGATTCAAAACCATACCATGGGATTTTAAGGCTCACAGTATCGATAAAAACAAATTCGATAACGGCAAGATTCCAACAAACGGTTATTCTGAAACATCTCTTGCAATAAATGAATTTGGGAGTGTCGGATTCATCATCATAAACGGGTACAGTGATTATGACGATGAATATGCATCTTTCAAACACTGGCACGACGAACTAAAAGGCGGTACAAGTGATTATGAAAAAGAACGAATAAAAAGAAAAGCACCTTCACGCAGAAGAAAAATAAATTTTAAACCCTCTGAATTGGTCTTTGTGATACTTGATAAGGATAATCTTGATTCCTGCGGGAAGTTTCAATCGAATTTCAGGAATTCTGACGGGAGTCCGAGAAACGCAAAAGTAATGCTGGATTTGAAGAAAAATAATGAATTAAATATTTATAAATATGAATTTAGTTAGTTTATATTTATATATTCACCTCCAATGCCATATTTGAATGAACTATATCAAATATTTTGCAGTCTTCATGTATGTCAAGGATTCTGAAAAACCTTTCGTTCAGCTTATCTCGATATTCTCTCGGATACTTTATATTTTCCTGAGTACCGACATTGTTCTTAGTGATTATATAATCTTTTGATTTTTTAATCATTTCTGATGCGATATCTTCAAAAAACTGAAAATCGGATTCGGTTAAGAGTTCGTAAAATACAGGCATGTTCAAAAGCAGACGCTTTGGATATGTTATTCCTCCATCGTAAATTCGCCAATACCAATAAGCAAACGATGAATTAATCAGACAGAATACATAGTTAAACACCTTCTTATCATCAAATCTTAGTATCATTTGTCCGCTTCTGTTCATAATCGATTCAGATGCTGTCGTATAATATCTGCAAGTGTTCGGCATTGATATCGAATACTCTCCTGCCAATCTGACATATTCCAGCAACACCCGACTGCTACTCTTTTTAACCCAAGTTTTGAAAATCTTTGCTAATCTTTTATCACATTTATAAAACATTGTATTTGATTCATCAACAATCTGGTAGTCTGGGTTCAAAAACTCTTCCAGAACGTCAGGTTTTAACAGTTTTTTTCGTTCTGTCTGTTTAAATCTGATTAGCGGTGACAGTCTGTAACCTTTTTGGGGCTTATTCTTTTCTGTTACAGTAATTGCTGCTCTTACGGAATTAGATGTATTTGTATTAAATATTCCATGTTTTCTTCCGCAAAATATGTTCCCAGGCACATTGTCGAATGAAACTATGAACCCTGAATAATTATTTAGTTCTCTTCTTAAAGAATAGAACTTATTTCCCGAAATAAAACTATACGGACTTATTATTACAGACGACAAACTCTGCTTTAAAATTTTTTCCATAAATATTGCATAATACTCTTTTGTATCAAGAGTAGTATCGGTATGTTCCCAATAGTTCGGTATATCAACAATTTGTGCATAAGGCGGATTTGAGATTACCCTGCTGTCATCAGGTAAACTTATTGAACGGTCAAGAAAATCACAACAGATGTCGTTTATTTTATCCACAATATCCAATCCGTACTTTACTCCAAGAATCGTTCTGCATATCTTCAGAGCAACATTATCGGAATCGTACAAGTATAACCTTCCGTCATATATCAATTCTCTTGCCTTATCATATCCGATTAAATCAAGATATGTAAGTATAAGTTTTCCTGTTCCGCAAGCCACATCACAAACATTTTTACCGTCTTTACACTCCAATAGCCACTTGCACATCAGAGTTGTAACGTCATTAGGGGTATAATACTGTCCGCTGTTTTTCTTTAGTTGCTTATCCTGAAGAGCAAGCCCTATCTCATATAATTCCCCGAAATTATCTACCGCTAATAACTCGGGTAAATCCTGACAGTTATCTGTAACGTATTGGCATATATTATCCCAAACCGTCTGCAATCCTTGTTGTTCAACATCTTTTATATATTCTTCCAGCGAATAATCGCTTAATCTCGTTTTAACATCGGTTGTAAGAATAACAGGGTCAGTGTTATATGCCTTATTCGATGTTATTTTATCAAAATCCAATGGCTTCATTACATCAAGCAATTTAATTTGTTTATAATGCAATTTCACCATTAATACCACTCCTCAGTTTATGTTAATTCTAACACAATATGTACATGTTTCAAAATGCAAATGACAATGACAAATAAAATTAATCAATTTCCCAAAATTTGCAAACAGTCTGCATTATATTTTTATTTCGGTTCAAGCCTGACCCGCTTGGAGTGTTATTAATACTCAAATTGCATTAGGAAAACAGGTTTTAAAAAAATGCTTTTATAGGATTTTGCTTATCAACGTTTACAAAGATTCTATCTGACGGTTTTAAAATTGGTTCTGCGTGGTGTTCGATATCTTCCAGTGTCATCTTCTCTAAATCATTTATAAATAGTTTGTCAGGAACATCTTCGCTGTGGCTTGATATATTCCAGCGGAAAATTTTTCCTTTTAATAATTTTATATCCAAAATCAGTGTATGAAAGAAATCAGAATTTCCAAAACCGTCTTCACCGGATATTTTTGTATATCTTACTGATGCATTAGGATATTTTTTGTCAATTGATTTCAAAAGTTCCGAATTTTCAAACGCTTTAAGTGTCTTAGGCGACCAAACTTCTTTATTGGAATACTTTATTCCAAAACAGGGTGAATTTTGCACATTATCAACTCTCATACACATAACTCCTCGCACTTATATGTTAATCAACATTGGGTATCATATAATAAAATTTCCGAAAAGGCAATATAATATAACTTTTAAGTATGCTTTTAATCTGCAGTATAACAAATACTGCAATTCTTAATTTTAAAATTGATAAATATTCATTTCCTTAAAATCCGTTCATGATAAAATAGAAAGAAAATATTCAAGAGGATATATTGTTATGAAAATGTCAAAAATGTTTGTACAGACTATGCGCGAGTTTCCTTCGGATGCGGAAGTCGTTTCACATAAAATGCTTGTTAGAGCGGGATACTTAAAAAAACTCACTTCGGGTGTTTATAATTATCTGCCCCTGATGTGGAGAGTTTTAAAGAAGGTTGAAAATATTATCCGTGAGGAGATGGACAGAGCAGGCGCTCAAGAACTTTTGATGCCGTTTGTTCAGCCAAAAGAACTCTGGGAAGAATCCGGCAGATGGAATGCTTATGGCGGAGAGTTGATGAGGCTAAAAGACCGCCACGGCAGAGAAATGTGCCTTGGACCGACTCACGAAGAAATCATTACGGCGATTGCTCGTGATATTTTAAAATCATATAAACAGTTGCCTGTAAACTTATATCAAATTCAATCAAAATTTCGTGACGAAAGAAGACCGCGTTTCGGACTATTGAGAGGTCGTGAATTTATTATGAAGGACGCTTATTCTTTCTCAACTTCTCAGGAAGAACTTGAAAAAGAATACAAAAATATGTGGGAAGCGTATACCCGCATTTTCAAACGCTGCGGGCTTGAAACAAAGGCTGTTCAGTCTGATTCAGGTGCAATCGGCGGAAGCGTAAGTCACGAATTTATGGTTATAACGGATACAGATGCCGGTGAAAATGACGTTTTCTATTGCGATTGCGGTTATGCTACAAACTCTAATCATGCCGTATCAAAATTGCCTGAAGCAAAAATAGAAGGCGATTGGTCAGAGGCAAAAATTGTTGATACTCCGAATACCAAATCGATTGAGGAGTTGTGCGATTTTCTGAACATTCCGCCGACATTGATTGTAAAAACTCTTGTTTATATCGTAGATAAAAAGCCCGTTTTGGCATTGATTAGAGGTGACAAGCCGGTTGAAGAAACCAAACTTATGAATGCTGTCGGAGGGCTGGATATAAGGATTGCAACCGAAGGTGAAATCGATGAAATGATGGCGGTAAACGGTTTTGATTCTGAAAGAGGTTTCATTGGTCCTAAGGGATTAAAAGAATATAACGGATATCCGATAACGGTAGTTGCGGATGAAACAGTCAAAGATTTGAAAAACTTTGTAATCGGAGTTAACAAAAAGGATGTTCACGGAGTCGGGTACAATTGGGGAACTGATGTTGATTTACCGCAAATTGTAACCGATATAAGACTTGCACAGGCGGGTGAACTTTGCCCCGAGTGCGGAAAACCGCTGAAGGTTACAAGGGGTATTGAGGTCGGAAATATTTTCCAACTCGGTACAAAATATTCCAAACCGATGAATGCTGTTTATCTTGACCAAAACGGAAAAACACAGCCTTATATTATGGGTTGCTACGGAATCGGTGTTTCAAGAACAGCGGCAGCGGCGGTTGAAGCGCACCATGATGAATTCGGTATAAAATGGCCGCTTGCGATTGCGCCTTATCACGCTGTTGTAATTCCTGTAAGCACAAAGGACGAACTTCAAATGAAGGTTGCCGAGGATATATACAAAACCTTACTTAAACATGGTGTTGAGGTTGTACTAGATGACCGTGACGAGCGTGCGGGTGTAAAATTCAAAGATGCCGACTTAATCGGTTTTCCGTACAGAATTACCGTAGGAAAGGGTATTGCGGACGGTTTGGTTGAATTTAAAGCAAGAAATGAAGAACAAAGTATTAATATCAAACCAGAAGATGCTGCGGAAATTATTGTAACCGCGGTTAATGAAATAAAGTAGTTAACAAATTGACTTAGAATATAAAATAAGGTTAAATTGACCTATGAAGATAATAATATTTGGTGCAAACGAAATCGGCTCAATGATAGCCTCCGAGTTTTACACTGACAACGATATAACCGTAATAGACGAAGAGAAAAATAAGGCGGATGCTTTTAATAAACTCGATGTTGGTTTTGTCGGCGGCAATGCGTCCAGTATAGATGTTTTAAGACAGGCAGGGATAAAGGATGCGGATGTTTTTATTGCGTGTAACGACTCGGACGAACTCAATATTGTTGCCTGTTTGACCGCAAAACGTTTGAGCAATGTTAAGACTCTCTGTTTTGTAAGAAAAGAAGAATACCGTTCTTCGCTTGGTATTGCAAAGGATGCAGAATACAACGGCGATTTTTATATTGATAATGTTATTTGGCCGGAAGAACTCCTTACACAGGAAATTTTCAGGATAATAACGGTTGCAAAGGCACTTGACGTTGAAAATTTTGCATCCGGCAGAGCAAGACTTTTGGAATACAAGTTAGGTGAAAATTCTCCGCTCATAAATAAAATGCTCAAGAATTGTGAGTTTCCGAAGGATACTCTGATTGTCGGGATTACGAGGGAAGGAACTTTGTTCGTTCCGAACGGCAATACTACTTTGAAAGCGGATGATAAAGTAATATTTATGGGACTGTCGCACTCGCTTGATATTCTTGCGGGAAAATTTTTCCATGAAAAAGAGTTTGTCAAAAATGTTGCGATTATAGGCGGCGGAAATGTCGGACTTAAACTCGCAAAGATTTTGGAAAGCCTTAAATTAAAGGTTAAGATTATTGAAAAAAATGAAGAAAGATGCAACTATCTTTCTCAGGAATTGGATAATACTCTTGTAATTAACGGTGACGGTACTGATTTGGAACTTCTTAACGAGGAAGACATATCAGCGTCTGATGTTGTTGTGAGTGTTACAAATAATGACGAAAAGAATCTTTTGTGCTCTCTGCTTGTTAAGCATCTCGGTGCGGCGAGGGTAATTTCAAGGGTTTCAAAGAGTGTAAATGCTGCGCTTTTTGAACAGGTCGGAATTGATATTGCAATTTCTTCAAAAACGGCTTCTTTGAATGAAATTAAAAATAATGTAAGAGAAACAAATATAGGCATACTTGCTACGGTTGAACAGGGTCAGGGTGAAGTTTTGGAGATTGAACTTCCCGAAAGTTACGAAACGAAGAAGATAATGGAAATGAAACTTCCCGCAAAAGCCATTGTAGGAATTATTCGCCGCAGAAAACGAATTGTTATACCAAACGGTGCGACTCAGGTTATGGGCGGTGATACACTTATAATCTTTACAACAAGTGAAAATGCTCCTGTCATAAGGAAGTTCTTTGAGGAGGGTTAAGGGATGCGTTCAACATATCTTGCGTTTACCTTTAGCCTTTGTTTAATGTACTTTAGTATAGCACTGCTTGTACCTGTTTGTGTTGCACTTATCTATGGCGAATTTGGTGCGATACTTCCGTTTGTTACGGCATCAATTTTGGCAATAACGATTTCTTTTTTAATAAAAAATATCGTTAAAGGAACGAAACAGATTAAATCAATAAACGATATAAAAAAGTCTGAAGGGCTTACGGTTGTAACTTTTTCTTGGCTTTTTGCCTGTTTGTTTGCGGCTGTTCCTTATTTGTTTTTCGGATTCAGTCCGATGGATGCTCTTTTTGAGGCGACCTCGGGAATTACAACAACGGGCGCAACTGTTCTTACGCATTTTGATTATCCGCATGCAATGTTTTTCTGGCGTTCGTTTACTCAGTGGCTTGGCGGTATGGGTATTATAGTCCTTTTTATTGCGATACTTCCCCAGTTTGCGATTGCCGGAAGACAAATGTTTTTTGCGGAAG
>JAFXYU010000216.1 GCA_017541565.1 bacterium
GCTTCCATGAATTATGAGTGCAAGATTATCTTTTCCCAAAACTTTGAGCGCCTCATGCACTAATTTAGTATCATTTTTCTCTAATGTTAAACAGACCATATAATACTCCTTTTCTTCTCTATACTTGAAGTTTACCACCCACAAAGAAAGATTGCAAGAAATCCTACAGGCTGAAATTTACATATTGCATAATTTATTAACAATTTTTACTCTTTAATATTTTTTGGTATCATATTGTTATGACAAAGTTTTTGTTGATTAGTGAGGATAGCGGGAAAGAGAAGATTATCAAGTCTGTGTTTAAATCAGACGAGATTTTGACCTGCGCTGAAGAAACCATGATTTTTGATATCCTGAAGGTTGAAGAACCTGATATTATTATAATTGATGGTGATATAGACTCGCTTGATCTCAAATCAATTTGCAGAAAAATCAAAACATTCCCCGTTGTTACTCTTTTGGTAATCGGGAAAAAGGAACATACAAAAGATATTACTCATAATGTGAACTTGTTTATAAAAACACCGATTGACAAAAAACTTCTCGAAGCGACTATTGAATCAAGTCTTCGCACCCGCCAATCGCTTTTAAAAATGACAAAATCAAACCAAGAACTTGCTGCAAGCCTTTACCAACTGAACGTTCTTTATAATACAAGTTCACAACTTGCAGGTTCTTTGGATAAAGATAAATTACTCAAAATTATGACGGAAGGTATCGAAAAATCACTAAACTTTGAACTTTCCTGCACACTAATGTTTCGTTCGGAACGTGAGCCGGTCTTGATTATAAATTCACTTTACAAAATTTCGGACAGACTGATGGAAGCACTAAAACTCAGAGCAATTTTGAGTTACAAATCACTATTAAGCGACCCGCCTTTTGATATCAAAATCGGAAAGTTGAAAATAGAAAAAAACATTAAACATAATATTCAAGAATATGATTTTTCAATCCTTAGATTTGACAATATGTTTGCACCTATTATGCTTAATGACGAGTTTTTCGGGTTCACGGAAATATACAGAGAAAAACCTTTTTCAACAGAGGATGCTACTGTATTCCAAACTCTTGTTCAACAGGTTGCAATCCCGTTGCAGAGCGCGTCTTTTACACAAGAACTCAAGGCAACAAACAGAAAACTTCAAAAACTTGAAAGACTCAAATCCGAATTTATTTCAATCGTTTCGCACGAACTTAGAACTCCGCTTACAGCAATAAAAAATGCCATGGATATTATTCTAAGCGGAAAAGCGGGCGACATGTCCGAAAACATAGAAAAATTTGTTTCAATGGGAAAACGTAACGCAATAAGACTTTCCGGCATCATTAACGACCTTCTTGATATTTCAAAAATTGAAGCGGGAAAAATGGATTTCAAATTTGAACTCATGCATGTTGAACCTGTTATCGAGTATGTTAAGAATAATTTGACGGAAGTTGCCAAAGAAAAAGGATTGCAAATTGTATTCACTCCTGCTGAGGAACAAGTCGAAGTCTACGCGGATTCTAACAGACTGGAGCAAGTTCTGACAAACCTCGTTTCTAACGCAATAAAATTTACCGAAAACGGGCAAATTGAAATCTCAACGAAAGTTGTAAATGCGCGAGAACTCCAGTATGACGTATGCTTTGAAGAAGATATTAAAAAACTCAAAGGAAACTACCTCCAAGTCTGCGTCGAAGACCAAGGTATCGGTATTGAAAGAAAAGACTTAAATCACGTCTTCGACAAATTTGCACAAATCGAAAACTCGCTTTCACGCAAAGTCGGCGGCTCCGGTTTGGGACTTCCTATTGCAAGACAGTTGATGGAAGCACACAACGGTGCAATTTGGTGCGACAGCGAAATCAATAAAGGTTCCCGTTTCTATTTTGTAATCCCGATTGCGAATGATAAATCAAACTTTATGATGGTCAGAAAACAAATGGTACAAAAGGCTCGCTCTGAAGGAACAACCGTTGCGGTAATAAACATTAAATCTTCAAATCAGGTCATTGAGAATCTTATGAAAGATGAAAATTTATTAAACAAAACTTATATGTCAAACTCACTTATTGAAAAAGAGGGCGGTATGACAACGCTTTCAATACTGGTAATGGACGGAGACAAGCCGTCAGCGGAATTTCTCAAAAAGAAAATTGAATCCGTTATCGACCAGAATAAAGATTTGTACGGAAAATGTGATATAATGTATTCATACGAGATTGAAGGAGATACACATGAAAAAGATTCTTATAGTGGATGATGAACAGGATATCGTTGAAAGTCTAAAATTTGTCCTTGAGGTTTCGGGTTTTGTGTGCTATACAGCCTTCAACGGAGAAGACGGACTTAAACTTGCAAAAGAGATTATGCCGGATTTGATTATACTTGATGTTATGATGCCAAAGATTAACGGATACAAAATCAGCCGTCTTTTGAAATATGATGCTAAATACAAA
>JAFXYU010000217.1 GCA_017541565.1 bacterium
CATTTTTATCGGGTTTTCAATGAGTTCAACCAATATATCCCTGAGCATATTCGGCTCTAATTCCGAATCCTCAACATATATACACGCACCCGATTCAAGCATTGATTTAGCATTAACTCTTTGGTGATTTGCAGCAGCATAGGGATATGGAACAAGAATCGGAGCAACATCCGAAGCACAGATTTCCGATAAACTCAAAGAACCTGCACGCGCTATTACGATATCGCCTGCCTTTAATACAGAAATCATATTATCAAAATACGGTCGAACAATCAGATTTTTATCGTGTTCAAATGTAGGATAAAATTGTCTTAATCTTTCAATAACTTCATCAAAATTCTTTTTTCCTGTTTGGAAAATCACCTGAACATTTCTCTCTTGAGAAAGTTCTTTTAAAAGTTCAACAATTGTATTGTTAATAGATTTTGCACCCTGAGAACCTCCCATAACACAAAGAGTAAGTTTATTTTCCAACCCTAATTCATGTCTTGCCTGTTCTTTTGTAACAGTCTTAAATTCCGTCCTAATCGGGTTTCCCGTTACAACTGTTTTTCTGTTCGGGATAAATCTTTTTGCTTTATCAAAAGCAAGTGATACATATTTCGCACGCCTTGATAACTTTCTTGTCACAAGCCCCGGCATAGCATCACAATCGTGCATCATATATGGAGTTTTTGTAATTATACACGCAAAAACCATCGGCGCGGAAACATATCCGCCTGTTGCAAAAACAGCATCCGGCTTATACTTTTGGATATATTTTATTGAATACAAAATTGCCCTTACAAGTTTTACCCCCCACCAGAAAAATTTAGGATTCAACCCTCTGGGCATACTTTTTACGCTCACATGAAGAAATTTATAACCCTTCTTCGCTGCAAGTTCATATTCCATGTTGCGTTTGTTGCCTACATAATAAACCTTTGCACCGCTTTTTGCCAATTCATCTGCCACAGCCAGCGCGGGATAAATATGTCCTCCTGTACCGCCTCCGGTCACAAAGAACTTGCTATTACATATTTCTGCTAACATTACCAAATCTTCCTCTTTTAACGTTATCTTTTGATATATTTAATAAAATTCCAATCATCCAAAGGGATACCATAACCGATGAACCGCCATAACTTATAAACGGCATCGGAACACCGGTTGCCGGAACAAACGAACTTGCTACCCACATATTCAGAAACCCTTGGAAACAAATTGAGAAGGTCAGCCCGAGAGCAAGAAGTTTTCCGTACATATCCTGACATTTTACCGCAATCACAAACCCTCTTTGCAAAATTGTCCAGAAAAGACACACAATAAGTAAGCATCCGATAAATCCGTGCTCTTCACCGATTACGGCATATATAAAGTCCGTGTGAGCCTCCGGAAGCCATGCCAGTTTTTGTTTTGAACTCCCGTATCCGACTCCGTATAGTCCGCCTGATGCAAAAGCAACAAGTGATTGAATTATATTATATCCCGCTCCGAGCGGGTCAGATTCCGGATGAAGCCATGTCGTGATTCTTGAAGACTGATATCCTTTCAAACCTTTCAATAAAAGTAACGGTATAAAGCACGCACCGCCCCATATTATAAGTTGAAGAGAACCGCCTGCGCACAGATATATTGCAACCGCAGTTGCCATCAATAGTATTACCATACTCAGGTTCGGCTGAGTAAAAATCAATACTACCATTATTAGTATCGGTATAAATGCGGTAACTATCTTATTGTTATCCATTATAACCGTGTCTTTGGAAAATACTGCCGCCAGCAAAAGCGCAACTGCAGGTTTGGCAAATTCCGACGGCTGCAAACTTAAAGGACCTATATTTATCCACCTTTGAGCGCCATTAACTGTTGTGCCTGCTATTTTTACCATAATAAGCATTACAATTACAAAAATTGTAAACGGTAAAGTGTATGCTATTAATCTTTTGTAATGAAAATTTGATAAAATTTTCAGCCCGATAATCCCAAGAATTACACCTATTATCTGCTGAATTAAAAATCTTGCAGGATTAAGTCCCATCTCAACACATTTCGGAGCGCTTGCGGAAAAAATCGACATAAGTCCGATTACCACAAGAAATATTACCGCGATCAAAAGCGGACGGTCTGACTGCATATTTTGAGTACTCATATGTGGATTATTTGGATAATACATACTCTTTAAAAACATCTCCTCTGTGTTCGTAACTTTTGAACATATCAAAACTTGCACATGCAGGTGAAAGCAGGACTACATCCGGTTTTAGACTTATTGCTTTATCAATAGCCTTTTCCATACTTTCTTCTTTTATTATATTACTAAATCCGTTCTTTATCAGATTTTCTTCAAATCTATCAGTCGCTTCGCCAATAAGTAAAACTGTTTTGATGTGTTTGTTAATAGAACTACACATTTCTTTAAGGTCGGTATTTTTATCTCTTCCGCCTAAAATAAGTGCAACGTCAACATCATTGAAAGAATCTATTGCAACAATGGAAGCCTCCGGATTTGTTGCTTTTGAATCATTATAAAAAGTTATTCCGTCCAGTTCACGAACTTTCTCCAGTCTGTGTTCCGGTGCTTTAAAAGACATTATACGTTCTTTTATCACTTCGGTTTCCATTCCGAGAAGTTTTGAAATAACAATTCCGCACATAATATTCTGATGATTGTGATGCCCCAGAAGCGGACATTCGGATAGTTTAATTATTTCTTCGCCGCGATAGAAAATCGACTTGTCTTTTATATAACAATCCTTGTCATCATCAAACATAACTACATTTTTTAATTCTTTTGCAAATTCTTTCAATCTTAAATCGTTCGCATTGAGTACCGAATATTCCGGAGCCTGACTGCCCGTAAAAAGTTTTGCTTTCGCCTTAAAATAGTTTTCCAACCCCCCATGCCAGTCAATATGGTCAGGTGTAAAATTCGTCCAGCAGGCAATTTTTGCCTTAAATTTTTCAGTCATTTGCGCTTGATATGAACTTACCTCGCATACCAGAAAGTCGTGCTTGCCGTCAATTAAATCGGAAGGCGGAAAACCTATATTTCCGCAAACCGGAGCATCATACTTTGCGGACAAAATATGTGAAACAAGAGCGGTTGTTGTTGTTTTCCCGTTAGTTCCGGTTATCACAATAAACGGAATATCGGTATTTGAATACGCAAATTCTATTTCGGAAATTATCGGAATATTTTTTGATTTTAGTTTTTGAAAAATTTCGGATTTCGGCGGTATCCCCGGACTTGTAACGGCAAAATCCGCACCTTCAATAAACCCGTCTGTATGTCCTTCAATCTCTACCTTTATTCCCATTGATTTGAGTTCATCAATTTTGGGTAAAAATTCTTCTCTGGGAGTTTTTCCTTCAGTCAGAAATACATCGTATCCTTTTTTCTTGGCACAAACAGCCGCTGAAATTCCGCTTTTCGACAACCCTAATATTAAAACCTTTTTCATTATAAAACCTCTCCGTATCCGAATTTCATTTTACTACAAACAAGATTGGTTTAAAAAATAATGAGGCAGGCTTAAAAAGTCTGCCTCACTGTTTTTTATTCTCTTACTTACTTTTACATTTCCAAATTCATCTGAGAGAATTGAATAATTTTGTTTTTGCCTCTGTGTTTAGCATTATAAAGTGCGTGTTCCGCATATCTTATAACTGTATTTGCATCTTCTTCAACATCCGTCATACACGGATAAGTCGAAATCCCTCCCGAAATTGTAACTCTGTGAGCCTCTTCTTCTCCGGCGGGAATAAATTCCATTTTCTCAACTTCTCTTCTGAACCTTTCACCAAATAGAAATGCATTATCTTCCGACGTATTAGGAAGAACCAAAAGAAATTCTTCATCTCCGTATCGTGTCAAAATATCTTCTTTACGAATCATTGCATCAAGTTTGTTTGCAATGTTTCTCAAAAGAATATCGCCCCATTCGTACCCGTACATATCGTTAACAACTTTAAAAAAGTCAATATCGAACAAAATGCACGAGAGTTTTGTTCCGTATCTGCGCGAACGTGAAATTTCTTCTTCAAGACGTTCCTGCAAATATTTTCTGTTATGCAGTCCCGTCAAATCATCCGTTGTTGAAACCGTTTCCAATTTATCTTTTATTGCTTTGATTTTCAAAAGCGCATTAACACGAACGATTAATTCATCTTTGTTTGCAGGATTTTCTATAAAATCAAAACCCTCAGCCCTTACTGTAATATCACGTCTGGTCTTTCCAAAGAAAAGTATCGGACATGGGAATTTATTTGTCATAAGCGCATCGCGCACCGATTCAATGTTTTCAATAATCATTAATGATGGGTTCAATAAGGCATAGTCCTTGATTTGATCAATAGAAACAACCCTCGTTTCCGCTTCATTTATTTCAGCCAGAACGGCCGTAATTTCAGGCATTGGCTTTGCAGAATAAATAACAATATTGCTCATAATCTTCCTCTTCTGTATTTTTCCGCTTTTTGGCGGGACTATCTGAAGTTCGGACTTCTGCCGAACATCACCTACTGATTATATCAAATTTTGAGATAAAACTCAATATTTCTTAACAATGATTGTTTTTATGGTATTCTGATTATATGAAAGAGGTTAAAAAAATAGGTTTTTGGGGGTATCCTAAACCCGAAATTATTGAGGAAACCAAAGCAAAATATCCGAATGCGGAATGGATTGATTTGGATATCGATTTTTCCGCTCCAAAAACCAATATACTCCCCGATGCTTATTGCAAAATTATCAGAAACATAATCGATAATTCTTTAAACATAAAACCCGATTTGATTCTCGCACCAATCGGAAAAGACAAATGCGACAGCGGATGGTTCGCATCAAAAGTTCTTTCAGATATTGGATTTGAAGTTAAAACAACAATCTTTGAAGATTTGAAAAAACTTCGTGAAGTCAAAATTTGCAAAAGCAAAATGTCTTTGTATGATAAGATTCAGACAATTACTGCGGGAATTGTGGACAACGTACTGTTTGATGAAAAATATGAGCATGCGGAAATTCCCGAGGACAACAATTCGTCAAACCCGTTATTTACCCCCGGTTTTTGGGGTGTTCCGCCAAATGATTTAAGCATACTAAAACTTTTCCCCGATACGACCCATGTATACGGATGGACAAGATGTGTTGAAGCAGGCTGCCCTGCGGATTTGGATTTGGAAATGTATGTCAATCCTAATGTACCGACTGTTTTTTACGCACAGGCATTCTGTTCAAAATCTCAACTTGCAAAATATCTTGCCGACAAATATAACGGACTTTATATAGATATTGATGATTATTCAACCACTTCAGTAAAAGCCAAAATCGAAGCATTTTTGAGATTGAGTTAATCGGAATAATCCCCCCTTATTTTATTACTCCCAAAACTAAACAAACAGGTAATTTATCTGAATTGATAACCTATTACAATTTTTGTATGGAGAAATTTGTTATGAGAAAAATTCAGAATAAATATTTGGAAATTAAAAATATAAACCGCAATATTTTGGACTGGATTGAAGATGTTGCGGATGAAAACGGGTGTAAAATTGAACGTAAAGAATGGAAAAGCAAGTATAACAGTTATGTCGTATATGACTATGAACCCTTTTGCTCGGAAGGATTTGAAATAAATATTCTGTTCAGTTCTCCCGAAATTTCATATCTTAATTTTCTAAAGTATCTCTACAATGAAAAAGTAAGCACAATAGAGTATCTCAATAATTGTATAAAAATTCCTCTTGTCAAAAATTATGCCATATAGTACCGTACTTGTGATTTTATGCTAGAATTTAATCGTTGAGGAGGAGGATATGAAAATTAGACTTTTATCAAAAATCGGAATAACTTTGGGCAGTATTTTGGCGGGAATTTATCTTTTATTCCTGCTTTTACCATTCATTTTAAATTTTGCAATAGACAAATTTACACCACAAATTGTAGGAGAAATTAACAAACTTACCGGACTCTGTGCAGGAATGGAAGATGTAAGAATTGTCACGACTCCAAAACTTACTGCCGGTTTGAAAGTCAAAAAATTTGAACTCTATACTCCGCAAAAAGAACCGATTTTTGTTGCAGATGATTTTGAAGTCAAAATGTCACTTATCCCTGTTTTGGCTAAAAATATCAGAATTGACCTTGTAAGATTGAATAATGCTGATATCACTCTCAAATTCAATAAAGAAGGAGAATTAGACTTCCTCAAATATTTACCGGAGCAAGATGAAAAACAAACGGAAACGGTTGAACCGAAAGCACAAGAGATGCCGTTTAAACTTTCAAATCATCTTCCGGACATCCGTATCGGCGGATACAAAGTTACAATAACCAACGGAAAAGAAAATTATATCGTTGCCGGCGATGAAACGAATATAACGGATTTTGTCTTTAATAAAAGTGTAAAAATTAAGGGCGAAGGAAAGTTTATACTCAAAGACCGAGAACAGTTCAAGTTCAATGTTAAACTTCACAACAAAATCATGCCCGATACGGATTTGAATGATTTTGTTTTCAATCCTCAAAATAATGAAGAAGTTAAAAAAGATGCCGAGCCGATTGATATTATGGCAATTATGAGAGGGTTATACGAACATAAAATTACGGCAAATGCCGTTGTTGACTTAAAAACTGCGCCTGACACCATTGACGGTACTGCAAAAATCGATAATGTTTCTCTTATTGGTTTACCGCCGAGTAACGCTGATTTGAAATTTAAAGGAAATGCTATTGACCTTGACACAAAGATTTATACCGCGCAAAATGAGGTTTCAACGCTAAAAGGCAAGATTACAACAGGGAAAAAACCGTATCTTGACATGAATTTTAAATCTGATTTGGAAATAGCAAATGTTTTAAATATTGTTAAAAAGATTGCAATTATATTCAATATAAAAGATTTGCAAACGCTGACGGCAAACGGAAAACTTAATGCCGATTTCAACATCAAATCTGATACAAAAACCGTTAAATCAAGCGGATATTTAAAAATTCCGACCGCAAAACTATACTACGGACTCTACAAAATAGGCATAGATAATATTAACGCAGATGTGAGTCTTGCAAACAACAATGTAAACATCAAAAATATCGGTTTTTCCGTTCTCGGACAACCGTTAAGACTATTCGGAACAATAACCGAGAATGCCGTAAGCGACCTGCATTTAACCGCAAACAGACTTAACCTTAAAGGCTTAATTGTTGCATTGGGACAAGCAGCACTCCTAAAAGAAAATCCGGTAACTTCGGGTACTGTTTCAATGGACGTTATAATTAAAGGAAAATTGGATAAAATTAATCCGATTGTGAAAATTGATATTGATAATGTTGATTTAAAAAACATTCCGGCTGATATTAGGCTCAAAGCACCGTCAACGAAGGTTAATATAACTTCAGACGGAAAAACTTTCGGCGGAAATGCCGTAAGCACAAATGCTTCACTCATTAATCCGATTGCAACGGTTTCCATTCCGAATCTGAAAGCAAATATAAAAGAAGACACAATTGAAATTACTCAAACACCAATAACAATTGAAAAAATCAAAACAACCGTTTCGGGCAAGATAACAAACTACCTGACAGAAAAAATCGGACTTGATTTTGTCACAACAGGTGACATAAAATCAACTCTAAAAGGCGATACAAATATCGTAAAACAAACGCTTAATCTTGTTTATGCAACAACGGATACTTCAACAATCATTATTCCTCTGTTTGACAAATCAAAAATGTCTTTCACCGGAAAACTAAACATAACGGATTCTATGATGAATCCGATTGTATCCGGAACAGCCAACGTTCCTTCTATAATCATTCCCGAAATTCCCGTTGAAATGAAAAATATGGATATTAAACTCCACGGAACAATTCTTCACGGTTCAGGAACGGTATCAGAGTTCACTTCCGGAGGAATAAAAGCGCAGAATTGTTCTGCCGATATTGAACTCAAGGGCAATGATTTTTACCTCAAAAACCTCAAGGGAACTGCTTTTGAAGGAAAAATTAACGGAGATATTATCTATAATCTTGCAAACGCAAAAACCGCAGTCGAATTTCATGGTTCAGACATGAATGCAGAAAAAGCGATTGAAGGTGCCGCAGGAATTAAAAAGGCCTTGACCGGAACCTTAGGATTCAATACAAAACTCACACTAACCGTTCTTGATTACAACGAAATGATTAAATCAATGAAGGGTAATCTGGATTTCAGCATCAAAAAAGGTGCTTTCGGCACAATCGGAAGATTTGAAAATCTCTTAAATGCGGACAATATCGTTACAAACGCTCTTTTGAAAAATACAATATCATCCGTTTCCAAAGCAACTAGTTTGGCTACAACGGGTGAATTTGACAGCATTGACGGAAACATGACCTTCTCAAACGGCTGGGCTGATTTAAAATCAATAAAGAGCGCGGGCAAAAGCCTCTGCTACTACGTCAGCGGAAAATTCAATCTTTTGAATTTCTCAACAAACGTAAATATTTTGGGCAGACTTGATGCTCCGATGGTTTCAAAATTAGGAGTTCTGGGTGAACTTTCGGCAGACAAAATCCTCGGTACTAAAATTGCCATGATAGTAAAATTCTTTACTACAAATCCTAAAGGAGAAAAAGTTTCGGAAATTCCGGCTCTTACAAACGGAAGTACCAATTATAAAGACTTTAAAGTTGTTTTCAACGGAGGACTTGAGAGTGCAAGTTCCGTTAAATCATTCAAGTGGCTTTCTAATCCGGATTTGAGTGAAATCGAACAAAAAACAATAAAAGAAAGTATTTCCGATATTAAATCTTCTGTCGGAACGGATTTTCAGTCAACGGTGGATAACGTTAATGATATGATTAATAACAATAAAAAAATGATAAAAGATACCAAAGACTCTTTAAAGAACACCGCAGAAGAGTACAAAAACCTCTTTAAATCACTCAAAGAAGTAACTAAACCGGTAAACACTCAAACTGCAACACCCGCCGAGGTAAAAACAGAATCTCCTGCAAAAACTGTCGAAAGTGCCGGTGACGGAGAATAGTTAAAGTAATTAAAAATTACTTTACCAAACATGCTGAAAAGTGATTTGGGAATTTTTCCTCTAAAACAGGGGTTTGAGTTTCGCAAACTCCTTTTTTGCAGCATTCACATCTCGGATGGAATTTGCATCCGTCAATCTTTTCCTGTATTGTTGGCGGAGCGCCTTCAATAACTTTGAGCCGCATATAAGGATTTTTCTGAGGAAGTGAATTTAAAAGTGCAACGGAATACGGATGAAGAGGGTTTTTAAAAAACTCGTCACGAGGCGCTCTTTCAACAACATGACCGGAATACATTACTGAAATGTAATCCGCATAATTGCTTACCAGTGCCAAATCATGAGAAATCAACAATACCGTGGTTTCAAACTCTTTTCTGAGTTCATCAATTAAATCCATAATTTGTTTTTGGATTGTGACATCAAGTGCCGTGGTCGGTTCATCCGCTATAATCAATTCAGGATTCATAGCGAGTGCCATTGCTATAATTATTCTCTGTTTCATTCCGCCTGAAAACTCATGAGGGTAATAATTTAACTTGCATTCAATATCCGGAATCTTGACTAAATCCATAACTTCACGAACTTTTCTTAAAGCCTGATGGTGAGAAACTTTACTGTGCGCCATTATTGCTTCGGCAAGTTGATTTCCTACGGTATAAAGCGGATTTAGAGATGTCATCGGGTCTTGGGGAATGAGTACAATTTTATTTCCCCTTAAATCCCTCATTTGACTTTCTTTGTATTCCATAAGATTTGCACCGTTAAACCAAATTTCTCCTGATTTTACCGATGCACTCTTCGGCAGAAGCCTCATAACAGACATTGCTGTCATTGTTTTTCCGCAGCCTGATTCACCCACAAGCGCCGTCATTGTTCCGCACCCGAGTGTTAAATTGACATCATACAAAGCCTGATTTTCACCAAAAAACAGATTTAGATTTTTGATTTCCAAAATATTGTTCATAAATTCATTATCCCGATTTTATTTATCGAGGTCAATAGACAAATGTATTAATTTAAAAGACTTCGAACTGCTTTTTTATAGTCGTCGCTTTTGTATATATAACTTCCCGCAACAAGAGAATTTGCCCCCAAAGAAGTGCAGATTTTAGAGGTTATATTGTTAATACCGCCATCAACTTGTATTATCAAATCCTCACGAGATTTTTCTCTGATAGACGGAATTTTTTGAGCGCAGTCATGCATAAATTCTTGTCCGCCAAACCCCGGTTCAACCGTCATAACAAGAACTAAATCAACCATTTCCAAAAAAGGAAAAATTGAATCAGGCTGGGTTTTGGGTTTAATTGATATTCCCGCTTTTATTCCAAATGACTTAATATGATTGATAACTTCAATAACTTCCGCATCACTTTTGCATGCTTCATAGTGAAAAGTTAAAATATCAGCACCCGCTTTTGCAAACGGTTCAACATACTTTTGCGGATTTTCAATCATAAGATGAGTATCCAAAATTAAATCCGTAGACTTTCTTATAGATTTGACGACAGGAACTCCTATAGTTATATTCGGTACAAAATGTCCGTCCATAACATCAATATGAATCCAATCCGCACCCGCATCCTTTGCATCACTAATCTCCTGTCCCAATTTTGCAAAATCTGCCGATAAAATAGAAGGTGATATTATTGTTTTTCCCATACGCTTATTTTACCACACATATTGATATTTATTCAAAAATAAAGTATCATTAACTTCAGAGGCTATTATGTTTGATAAAAACACTGTTAATTCCATAAAAAATTACTTCATAAAATTAAGAAAAATTGTTACTAACGGCGCGGATCTTAATTTAATTAAGTTTAAACTTATAAAAAGGGGGAAAATTGATGATACATTGTGCTGTATTTTTGCCCTTTTGCCTGAACCGTACAAAAAAGCATTAAAAGAAAAAAGACAAAAACTGACTTCCATAGTTGCTTACAATTATCTTAGTTCTATTTTGACAAAAAAATTCCCGCTCGGGTCGGAATATTATATCGTAAAAACAAGAGATACATTGAAATATATTGACGCGATAATTCAAACTATCGAAAAAGATATTCAATGGGTTGAAACACATGATTTTTAGAAATTGTATGCGTTGACTTTTATTATTTGATTGTTGTACAATTTTATTGACTATCATACATTAGGAGCAAAAAATGAGTTCACAGCAAGATGTTATATATGGTTTGATGAATGATTTGGAAGAAGCATTGGAAAAGGGTTTTTCACCATTTGGTTATTTTTCGCTGGTAAAAAAAGATACCGTTACAAATCTTCTCGACAGATTGTATGCGGCACTTCCGGATGAAGTGAAAGAAGCAAAGGCTTTGCTTAGAAGAAAAGATGAACTTCAGTACGAAGCACAACAGAAAGCGGAAAAGATTATTGCGGATGCACAAGCAGAAGCCAATCAACTTTTAAGTGAATCTAATCTGTTAAGAGCAGTTCAAAAAGAAGCAGAAAAGATTAAAGAACAAGTAATTGCAGAGTGTGATGATATAAAGAGAAAAGCGTTTGAAGAAGCAGACGCTTTAAGAACTCAGGCAATGGATGATGCTTCCAGAATTAAGGAAGGTGCTTCTGTTTATGCAGAAGAACTATTCGCTAATCTTGAACAAAATTTGGGACAAATGCAGGAAATAGTTAAGAATTGTCAGGTTGCGCTTGAAAGACGCAGAGTTGAAAACTCGGATAATGCCAACTATGTTAATCAAACTCCCGAATATGCACAAGATTTCAGAGTACAGTAATAAAAGGTTTTTAATAAAAAAAGGAAGGCTCTCGCCTTCCTTTTTTTATTGTTTTTAAGATTAACCTCTTTTCACAACTGTCGTTATTTGTTCGCCGTAACTGTTCACACAACCGTTTGTTTCTTCAATGGTATAAGAAATCTCGCTATCTTCCGCTTTTTGTTTGATTGCAAACTCTTCCGCAGACTTCAAATCCTTAAATTCCGCCGCCATATCTGGTTCAAAATAAGACGGTTTATCAATGTAAACTTGATACATATTATTCTCCTTTATCCTCTGTATCTGCAGCATTTTCTTCTGCTGTTTCTTTTATTGTTTCTTTAACAACTTTTGACTTATCCTCTCTGTCAAAAATGTGTTTTAATTTATACTTAACCGTTTTCTTTTCCGCTTCGAGCGCTTTTGCTTCCGCAATAGCCTCCTCTATATTTGTCGCTGTACTGCCTTCAACCGGTTCCGGAAGTGAATTAACAAAATCCATAGCCTCGTCAAATTGTGCTTTAGAAGAAAGCCATTTAAACGACTTAACAAGCGTCAAAGGTTTTGCAGCATCAC
>JAFXYU010000005.1 GCA_017541565.1 bacterium
ATAAGTGTTTAAAAGTCGTGATATGGGAAGAGCTATTGCTGTTAAAAGGTGGACTCCTACGGCATTAGAATGTTATAAACGCGGATGTGTATGTGATGGGTGCTTTTATAGCGATTTTTTCAGTGCTACCGCACAAAGATGTCAGATGAAGGCTGCTGTCCTTGAATTGGTAAGAACTATCGGCGCTCCTAAAGTAGAGATGCCACAGGTTATTGAATAGATTTAAAAAACGTTTTGGTTTTTATAAGTGTCACCGTCCTCTTTAAAAAAGAGTTCTTTTGCGCTATAATGGAAAAGAAGTATATAGGAGGTGTACATGCATATACACGTTAACGGTAAAAACATTGAAATTACCGACGCTATCAAGGCTTATGTCAAAGAAAAAGTGGGAAAAGTCGTAAATCACTACGACCAAATTACGGGAATTGACGTAATCCTTTCTGTCATCAAAAACCCTGCTGCTACAGGTAAACATGTTGCTGAAGTTTCATGCAAAATGAACACCGGCGTTGTTCACTGCGAAGAATCTGCGGAATCTATGTACGCAAGCATCGACCTTCTTGCAGACAAACTTGACAGACAAGTCAAAAAATTCAAAGACAAAGCATTGTCTTCAGACAAATCTACCATCAGAAACTCAGAGGCTGAGACAGTAGAAAGTTAGTAATGTTAAACGATAAAAAAATTGTTGTTATAATGCCTGCATATAATGCAGAAAAAACTTTAGAGAAAACATACAATGAGATTTATCAAAATTTCGTCGACGAGGTTATACTTGTCGACGATTTCTCTGAAGATGAGACAAAAAATATTGCTAAAAGGTTAAACATAACAACAATCGTTCACGACAAAAACAAAGGATACGGAGCAAATCAAAAATCCTGTTACAGAGCCGCATTAAAAGCGGGAGCGGACATTGTAATTATGCTCCATCCTGATTATCAATATACCCCAAAATTAATTCCTGCAATAGCATCAATGATGGCTTTTGAAGAATATGATGCAGTTATTGCGTCAAGAATGCTTGGAAACTCCGCATTAAAAGGCGGAATGCCTTTGTATAAATTTATTTCAAACAGATTCCTTACAGAATTTCAAAACCTGCTCATCGGGGAAAAACTCTCTGAATATCATACAGGATTCAGAGGTTTCACAAGAAAGATTCTTCAAACCTTGCCGCTCGAAGATTGCAGCGATGATTTTATTTTTGACAACCAAATACTGTCACTTATTCTTTATAACGGATATAAAATCGGCGAGATTTCCTGTCCCACAAAATATTTCCCCGAAGCATCCTCGATTAATTTTGCCCGCTCTTGCAAATACGGACTTGAAGTACTGACAACAAGTATCGCATACCGTTTTGCAAAAATCGGATTCCCGATAAAATTGTTCAAAAAATCATTTAACGTACTGGACATGCAAAAAGAATTAAATTACTACAACAAAAAAGTTTAGATTTTAATATACGCTTTAAAAATTTTATTACTGATTGTATCGTCAAAAGCCTGCTGAATTTTTTCCAACGGATAAACAGTTGTCAGATTTTTTACGTTGACTTTTCTTTGAGTAATCATTTCAAAGGAATCTTTCAAATCCTGAGGTGAAGGTGAATAACTCCCAAGCACGGTCAATTCTTTATAATAAATTTCATTATTCGGATAACCCGCGTTATTTGGTGTGCTTGAAAACACAAGAATCTTGCCGCCTTTTCTTACAACTTTTAGGGCAACATCCAACGCCTTATCCGCACCTGAAGTCATAAAAACAGCATCAATCCCGCCGGAAACAGCCTGTATCTTCTCATTAAAACTATCCAAATTGCGGGAGTTAAAAGACTCTATACCCATTTCCGATGCAAGTTTTATCCTGTCCTCTATAAGGTCACATCCGTATACCTTGTACCCCATAGCCTTTATTCCTTCTCCCATAAGAAGTCCGATTGAACCGAGTCCCACAACCAAAACTTTATCTCCGTTAATGAGTCCGCACCTTTTTATAGCACGAACGCAGCATCCTAAAGGTTCATAAAATGAAATTTCTTCATCCGTAATATTTTCAGGAACAAGTTGTGCAACGTTTTTCAAATGCTCCTCGGAAACATAAACATACTCGGAAAACCCGCCCGGAAAAATATTTGTTTTCTTAAAATGTTCGCACATTGAAACATTCCCGTGCCGACAATATACACATTCTCCGCATGGAATATGGTGTGATGTTACTATCCTGTCTCCTTTTTGAAATTCTGTCTCCGAATCAATTTCAATAATATCAGCAACTATTTCGTGTCCCAAAACCGCGCCGTCAGGCACAAGTTTTTCTCTAAACTTCACAATATCAGAACCGCAAAGTCCACAGCCGCGAACACGAACAATTGCACCTTTCCTTCCGCAAAGTTTAATATTTTCGACCTCTTTTAAAATTATTTTATCCTGTTTTACCTGTGCTGTTTTCATTTTTATACCTTATGACTTTAACCTTGCAAACTTTGTGTTTGCATAAAAATACCTTAAAATTTGATATCCGTTATACCCTCTTTTGGCAAGATTATTTGCTCCATACTGACTCATCCCGACACCGTGTCCGTTTTTTTTAATTCCGTCATCAAAAGAAGGAACAGATTTTAAAAACGGCAAATCCGTAGACCATACCTGACCTGCAGTATTAGTTTTTCCGCCGGCTGATGCGGAATAATATGCAGGAACAATTTTTCCCTGACATACCAAAACAATACCCGCTGTTTCTTTTACAGCATCATTTGTTCCGATTGTTTCGGCACTTGCTCCGCCATAAGCCTGATCTTCGGGAGTATCCTTTAAATCATACCCGTATTTTGCACGCTTTCCCATATTTGCAACCGCATAACTTCTCGCGGCAATTGCCTGCGCCTTATGAGCCTCGTGTTCCCACCTTGACGGCATTTCAGAAGGAACAACACCTCTTATATAAAGTTCAAGGTCAATATCGTTCATAACTGTCAGACTGTCATCGTCATTAATAATTTTGAACTTACCCCTGTACCATTTTCTTTTTACGCTTAAATATCCGTTCTGCTCCGGTTTTATTACAATCTTATCAGTCTTAATCTGTTTCCATTCACCGTCAATCTTTATTGCAATCTTTCCTTTATACGGCTTTAGATGGTATCCCTTTTTTGCGTCCATTACATATAAAAGTTTGTTGGTTCTGCAATCTATAATATCCGCCTTTGTGGATGAGCCAATAAAAGTCTTATTAACACGAGTTTGCAAACCTATTTTTATTGCATAACAAGGCATTGAAAAAAATAAAAACGTAAAAAGTAATATTATCGCTCGTCTCATCCCCATAAGCATATTATACACTAAAAAATCTTTCAAATAACACAACATAACTATTGAACTTTTATCTTCTTCCTGTTAAAATTCTTTCAAGAGGAGAAATCTTTACAAAACTTAACTTAACAATTCGTAATATTTTGGGTGTTTTTTGTAAAGTTTTTGTGTGTGAGAGTTTTTATATATATAGAAAAATGTGTGTAAGGAGTTCCTTGTGAAAATTGATGCCGTAAGTTTGGGTTACAATCTTAAAAGCAACACAAATTCCCTGAAAACGTCAAACGTTTCCGGCCAAACATCTATCCTTAAATCAAACATTTCGGCAATTTCCTTTATGGGGGGAAATAAAAATCAGGTAATTATGTATGGAGTTGAAGTCCCTCCATATAATAAATCCGGCGGTGTTGCAACAGTAATGCAAGATTTTAGGGCTTTAAGAATATCGGATAAAGATCCGATTGTTACAAATCAGATGAAGAACTCCTTTGATTTCTACAAGCAAAAAAATAAAGTTCTTGTCGATCCGTTTTATAACGGCTTTGTATCATATGACCCTGAAAACGGTATGATTAAAAACGTTGAAGTTCCTAAAGTTCCCAAGGGACTTCCCGCCGATCATCCTTTGAAAAAATATGAGGGCAGATACTTTCAAACTACAAGTGACAAGTTGTGTAAATACTCCTCTGTAGAAGATTTTTTCAAAAATGAAGATTTACAAGTTGCAAACATTAAAGATAAGGGTATTAAGGGTAATATATTTATTTTGGAAGATGTTACAGGTAAAGAAACCAAACTTGACTTCGGCGGTTTGGAAGAGTCAGTAACAAAATTATTCAGAGTTCAATTAGAAGTTGACGGACAATTAAAAAATACAAATGATTTTAAAGTCTTTACCGATTTAACGGCATCACTGAAAAGCCCTTATGAAAAGGGCGGGTATTCAACCGTTCCCGGAAAGTTAAACCAAACTTGGAAAGGTGTTGCCGATGCTAAAGCCGCAAAAGCGTTTACCGAATTTTTACCGCAAATATGCGAACTTGCCGGAATTGACCCCGCAACGGTGATTCTTAATGATTCGCAGGCAGGTTATGTTTCCGAATATATGGGTCAGAAAGTTGCAAAAGGGGGAGATTTTTGGAAAGACAAAAAAGCGGTATTTATAGGTCACAACCTCGGTGACGGATACGTTCAAAGAACGAGTTACATGAATATGTTTATGAACCTCGCCGACAAAGAACTCCGAAATGCC
>JAFXYU010000218.1 GCA_017541565.1 bacterium
CTTCCTTTTCTTAATGTCGCAGTTTTCCCTGATGGTAATGAAAGTGTTTTTGTCATAATTTTTACGCTCCTATATTTTTCTTATATTTGGTTAACATATCAATTCCGCCCACTTTGTAGATATTTTCAAGAACATCAATCTCAAATAAAGGCACACCATCGACCACGAGCTTTGCATAAGTAACTGACATTGATGTTTCATACTCTGCATTTTCGTGCGGTTTAATTGTGCCAAGTGGAAATTCTTTAAATGTTCCGATAATAAATGCCGTAGCCGGAACCTCTTCAATTCTTCCTGTGCCGTTGTAAGTTTCAAGAGAAGCACGAACCTGAATCATTGAGGCGGTAAATGGTGTCGCTGATGCAAGTAAAACTTCAGGATAAAGTGCATTCCATTTAATTTTGCACTCTAATTTATCAATCCCTGAAAAAAACTCGGCAGAACCAACCATACCTAATGCTTTGTGTTCTGCGAGTTTATGTTTAATCTGAGGAAGTTGAACTTCTTCAGCTCTTCCAAGGAGATTTATTCCATTTAGATAAACATTGGCATTTGTAAGTTTATTGATTTTAATTTTGCTCATAACCTATTCCTTTTTAAATAATCCGCATTCCCCGATTGCTACATCTGAGTAATGAAGAATAACTATCTCTTGACTGATGGCTTGTATCAAAGGGCATTTTTTCTTATTTGCGCATTTCTTACAGATGTCATAATCCTCGCAGTAAATGGCAAGTTCGCCCCAAGTGTTTATCTCGGCTCTCATTAACCACCCAATGATTTTAGTAATTCGATGTCTATAAAACTTTCAAAAGTTATGCGTTCAGCCGGAGTTGGAGGCATAAATTCAACATCAAATACTAAATGCCCATTGGCGATTTCCGTTACAGGGTTTTTATCGGGGTTATATGAACACTTGCCATCAATAAGTGCGCCACGCCCGATTAAAGTTCTGATAAAGGCATTAACAGATTCATTGATTGAATCAATCAAACCATCATCAATAGGGAAGTCGATAAACTGTAACATTGAATATTCAACACTCTCGTGAAGAATATCTGCCGTCCTTCTAATATTTATAAAATTAGTAACGTGTGTTGAGCTTGGATAAGCAGATGAACGGTTGCCCCAAGTCCTAAAGCCTGAACCATAAGAATTAAATACCGTAACAACACCTGCTTCGTTTAAGGTATTAACTTCACTTGATGGATCATTTATCATTGAAGTCATTTGTTTTTCAACACCAACAATTCCGTTAATTGATGAATTTGATGGACTCCAATGGTAACCTTTATCGATATCTTTAGCGGCAATTACACCTGCCAACCTTTGAGAATATGGCTCTAAAACATTTGAGTCTGTTTTAGAGTCATAAACTTTAAGGTGGGGGTAGCACAACACAATTCTATCGGAGGCTATATTGAAGTTTATCTGTCCTTCCGGCCCCCTACCTGTGATTACTTCTTGAACTGTTGTGCCGACCGGAGCATCAACTAATCCAATTGCTCTTATTTTGTCGCATATCGTTTTTAGAGCTGAAACAACTGCTGTGTCTTCGCAATAAACAGGTGCAATTATAGTTTTTGGGAAATAACCAAATAATGAATAGCAGTCCTCAAAGGCTTTCATGCCTGTTCTTTTACCTGTTAATGCGTTTACACCACCGATAATATCTGCTTTTTTAACATCAGATACAGTTTCGTGTTTTGTAGGATCAAAGACATTAACGACAATTACAACACCTGCGCCCTGATCAAAAATTGCTTGTAGTGCTTGAGGTATTGTATATCCGTTTTTAGGTGAGCCGAAATATTTAACGGCATCAATTTCATTTAATATTAGCGTAGGTTCATTTACTGTTCTTAAATCAGTATCAACATCTTCAAGTGGTGCTGTTCCTACAAGTCCGACTACTGCCGTTTTA
>JAFXYU010000219.1 GCA_017541565.1 bacterium
AGCACAAGAAGCAAAACACGGAATTGCCGTTTAACGCGAGCAAGTCAAGACAAGTCCCCCCTACGACACCATTTTAAGGTTTTATATGGAAGAACATGAGTTAAGAGAACAAGATATTAAATCTAAAAATGAATGTATAAACATAGATAATAATCCTTTTAGTTATACAGGAAGAATCAATCGTTTAGTTTATTTTTTAACTTTTCTTATTATCGGGATATTTCGTTTTTTTGCAGACTTCTTAAAATACTTATATGATAGAAATCACAATGATTACATTCTATATGCCTATATATTGGGAATATTAATAATTGGAATTATTGAGATTTTTGCAATAATTAAGCGTTTACGTGATATAAAATGGAATCCTTGGCTTTGTTTAGTTGGTTTTGTACCTTATGTAACAATTATATTTCGTTTACTACTCATATTTATAAAAGGCAAATATGAAAATACTGGTGTTTCACAAACAAGTGAAAATATTTAGTAGGTTAGTGAAATCAAACATTAATTACATTCCAAACCTAATACTATCCTAATATTGTAATAAGTCTGCGTATCGAGTTTCATGAGTATTATCAATCTATGAAAAATATTGCCATTCTTGTCTAATTTTGCTAAGATTTTCTTATTGGAGGGTTCCAAAATAGCCTGTAGGTTGGGGTTTCTATCCCAACGACAATAGATTTGTTGGGCTAAAAGCCCAACCTACTGCAAGTTATGACAAATTATGTGTTTCCGCAGTTTTCTTATTTAATTTTATTCAGCGGAATGAAATCAAATCTTTTGTATTGGTTAAAAACGGATTTTCTTTCTCGGAAAAATTGTTCCGGTACGTTTTTCCATTGGTTTTCGTCTGCACCGTATGAGATAAACCAGGGGTTTTTCGGGTTTTCGTAGGCATCATACTTAAATCCGACTTGCCCGAAAAGTGCTGTTGAATTTTCAACCAATACATAAACTCTTAATCCGCTTTCTTTTGCACCGGATGAATATTCGTTGCAGACAAAAGTACCGTTACAGATATAGTACCTGTTTCTTGTTCCGCCGCTCACAACGTGTTTGGGAGTGCGATTAACCATCGTGTACATATCGTAAATAACTCCCTTCCACTCGCCGTCTGCGATTTCACCTATAAGGAGTTCGTCTATCCCGTCGGCATTTGCGTCATAAAAAATGTATCCGACTTTATCCAAGGGGTTTTTGTTGCCTGCCCTGATAACGTTGTACATATAACTCATATTCTCTTCTTCCAGTTTTACGGAATCCCATTTTTCCTTGATTGCGGTTATATGCTTTTTTAAAATATCCTGATATAAGTCTTCGCCTTTTGTTCCTTGGTTTTTGTAATATGTGTTTTTCCCTCTTCCTGTTATATTAACGCTCTCTCCAAGGTCATAAAGGAGTGAGTATGATTTTGGCGCTTCTGAACCTTTTGTATAATCATATTGAACATCTGTCGGGTATTTTAGGACCATATCGTATAAAACACCTTTTTTGTCAACAAGTTCGCCGATTTTTTCACCTCCGGGGAGTAATGCGTGGTCGGCAGGATTTTTGTACGCTTTTACACCGAACGCAAAACCGCCGAAGCCCGCTTTTTTAGATTCTTTATCGTAGATGCAGATTTTATCTTTTTTAATTTCTGTCTTAAACAAGCCTTTGGTTTCTTCCGGAAGTGTCAGAGCAAACATTCTGTTTTTTACCGTTATATTTTTTTTATCTGCGGCATTTGCGCTAATTACGGACAGAATAATCGTAGAGCATATAAATAAAATAAACAAACATTTTTTCATAATGTACTCCTTTGGTCATAATAGTAGCATAAAGATTTATGAAAAGACTACGGACTTGAAGATGCAAGGCATGTTATATCTTCTATTCCTGATTTTTTCAGTGCGGAAATCATTTCTTCGAAAGTTGCGCCCGTTGTACAAATGTCATCCATAATCAATATCGGCATTTTTAAATCTTTGGTTTTGTCGACAAAAAAGGCATTCTCAAGGTTTTTCAACCTTTCCGCGCGGGTTAATTTATACTGAGGTTTTGTGTCTTTCACCCTTTTTATCAATTCTGTATTAAGAATATTTCCTGACATTTTGCAGAACTCTTCCGCAACGAGTTCCATGTGGTTGTACTTTCTCTTTTTAATCCTGTTCTTGTGTAACGGAACGGGGATAATCTGAAATTTTTTATCGATTCCTAATTTTTCAAAATATTCGTACATAAATTTTGCAAGATAGTAAGCGAGTTCTTTTTGTTTGTGATACTTTAGTCCGCGTATAAGTTTTTGGAGATTTTTTTCGTATATTCCGCAGGAAAAGATATCTGCTTCTTTAA
Organism: bacterium; assembly: GCA_017541565.1. Classification (GTDB taxonomy): domain Bacteria; phylum Cyanobacteriota; class Vampirovibrionia; order Gastranaerophilales; family Gastranaerophilaceae; genus CAG-196. The sequence goes on from JAFXYU010000219.1 coordinate 2,341, forward strand.
CAACTCTGTTTGCCCTAAAATCGGAAAAATTAAGTTCGTCAAAGCAAGATGAGCACATTTTAACTGATTCTTGCGATTTTCCGCAAAAATAGCACTTCTTTTTGTAGATTAAATCCAAAATAGACGACAGAATATTTTTCATAAAGTCATTATAACTTAAAAAATTAAAAAGCCCCGTTTGGCGGGGCATAAGATAGTTTAATATGAAAGGGAAATAATGAACCGTTTATATTGTTACTTTTGATTCTGCGGGTATAGTATTCTTTTCAAGGCTGTTCTTTACATAATCTTCAAGTTCTTTTTGATGATTTTCAACAAAAGTCTTGTACCCGACCGTATTTTCTTCCAGAATTTCTTTTGAGCCTTTTTCGGAAATTCCTACAAGTTTTTTACCGTCAAAGTGGCAGATTTTACCGCCGATTTCCGGATTGAATCTTATATTAGCACCTTCAAAAAGTTTGCCGTTTATAAAATCATTCGTGAATAATGCTTGTTCTGCTTCGGAAATCTCTAGTTTTTTCAATTCAGGACAGTTTGGCAGTAACCGTTTAAGGGTTGTGAAGTTATCAAAACGTGTTTCTCCGTTGTATTTAAGTAGTGTTAAATTGTATGTTGTATCTCCGGAGATATTTGTGTAATTGATATCGGTTACACCATCCATAACCTTTGCTTCAATATCTTTTGCTTCTTTGCCCAAAGATGTTTGGATATTTTGAATGCCTTTGTACAAAGCCTCTTCTTGTGAACCTGCTTCGGCACTTATCAATTCTGAGAGAACATTTTTTCCGTCCTTATTAATTTCTGCTATTTTACCGTCAACCATTTTTACTTCGTAGCCGTTAACATTAAATCTGTTAACTATTGATTTTGAAGGATTATAGAACAATTCATCGGCTTTTGGCGAAAGTCCGTATTCGCCGAGTTTATCAAATTCCAAATTTCCTGTTCTGTGTTCCGGATGCAGATAGTGGCTGACTTTTCCGTCTTTTCCGAAAACAGCGGTTATTTTTTGAGTTGAACCGTCTGCTTTAGCGGCACTGCCAGTGACTTTTTTCCATATATTCTTCCAGCCGTCCGCAATACGTTTAAGACCTTTGCCGCTTCCGTTTTTATATCCGATTGCGCCTGCACCTATCATTAATAGTGCCAATGCTCCGGCTGTTAATAAGCCTGTATTTGAATTGCTTTCTTCCGCTTCTGTGGCTGCAAAAGAAGTCTGAGGAACAGTTACACCTGTTGTAGTATCATAGGCTGCGTAAGGATTTGCAACCGTCGTGGCATCATTTTGTGCAATATATTGACTTCCGCCTCTAAAATTTACGTTTGGAGATGCAAAAGCCGCACGAAAATACGGATCGTTGTAATAATTTGCAAAATTTGCTGCGCCAATAGCATTACTTGCCATAGTGTAACCTACCTTTCAATTAACCTTATTTTTTACCTTATATACATGAAGTTTTTTTGTTTCCGAAAATTGACTTTTCAACACATGTTTTGTAACATTTCTTAACAAATAGTGGTTTAAAATATAATTTTATTCGTGAAAACATTAAAACTTATTGAGTTTCAACCCTGTGCATGATAACATTTGTTTTAGCGAGGATATCTTGTAAAGGAGTCATTTTATGGGAATAAAAGTTACCAAAATGCAGGGATGCGGAAACGATTTTGTTATTTTGGAACGTAGTGAATTTGAAAAACTTAATATGAATATGTCAGATGCCGCAAAAAAACTCTGTGACAGAAATTTTGGAATCGGAGCAGACGGGCTTATTATTCCCAATAAAAATGCTGATAATGCAGATATTGGCTGGTTTTTTTACAATTCTGACGGTACAACGGCTCAGATGTGCGGAAACGGTATCAGATGTTTTGCAAAATATGCTTATGACAGAGGTTTGGTTGATAAAAAAGAGTTTACCGTAAACACTCTTGCGGGAATTATTAAACCCAGGCTTATGGAAGACGGTACGGTAAGAGTTAATATGTCCAAGCCTATTTTGGATTCTGAGAAAATACCGTTTATTCCCGTAGATAATATGAATTACAAAATGTCGGTTAAGAACAGAATTTTTGAAGGAAATGCTGTTTCTATGGGAAATCCGCATTTTGTAATTTACGTTGACGGTGAAGAGGATACGATGGAACTTGCCAAAGAATACGGGCCGATAATTGAGACGAGTTTTGAATTTCCGGAAAAAACCAATGTGGAATTTGTAAAAATAAAATCTTACAAAAAAGTTGAATTGAGTGTATGGGAACGCGGGTGCGGAATTACTCTCGCATGCGGAACGGGAGCATGTGCAACGGTTGTTGCGGGTGTTCTAAACGGAAAGATTGAAAATTCCGTTAACGTTCAATTGCCCGGCGGGATTGTGCATATCGATTGGATTGGTTCAAAAGAGGATACAAATCACGATGTATTTATGACAGGTCCTGCAAATTATGTTTTTGAGGCTGAACTTTCCGAGTAATATGGTGGTATAATTAATTGGTATGATAAACAGGGTTTCGGATTTTATAAAAAAATATTTGCTTTCTGATAAGACAATTGTGGTTGGCTTTTCCGGCGGTTTTGATTCAATGTGTCTTTTGGATATTATGTCTAAACTCAAAAACGAACCTGAGTTTTCGGAAATGAGAGTAATTGCGGCACATTTTAATCACAACTGGCGCGGGGAAGAATCTTTGAGAGAGCAAGAGGTTTGCAGAATTTTTGCATCTTCCAGAGGGTTTGAATTTTATACGAAAAACGCAAGGGGAGATTTGAAAAAGACAGAAAATGATGCCAGAATCGCAAGATACGAATTTTTTGAAGAAGCGTTTGAAGAATATGATGCGGATGCTGTATTTACGGCACATAATATGGATGACAATGCTGAAACTGTTTTGTACCGAGTTGTTAAAGGAACAGGAATCGTCGGACTTAAAGGGATTTCCGAAAAGCGCGAGTTTTTCTATCGTCCGCTTTTAAAAACAAGCAGGGCTGAAATTATGCAGTACTGCAATGATTACAATTTGAGCCCAAATAATGATTCTTCCAATTCCGATACGGCATTCAAAAGAAACTATTTAAGGCTTAATGTTATGCCGGCATTGGAAAAGATTAATCCTATGGTGAAAGATGCTTTAAACACGCTTGCAAAGAATGCATCAAACGACAATGATATTATAGAAGAATATCTTGCGGGGATTCGTCCGAGCCTGTATGAGAGAGATGTGATAATTACGGATGAATATAAAAAACTTTCCCGTCCCGTAAAAATGAGAATTTTGTACGAGTTTATTCAGAAAATAGGCTTGGACTATGATTCCAAAAAAATCGGTGAAGTTTATGATTTTGTGGAAGCAAATATGAATCAGCGGAACGGAAGTACGCTTTCTCTGGCAACTGCTCTTTGGCTTTATGCGGATGATAAAATCATTGAGACAATTCCGAGAAAATCGGAAGGCGTGAAAATTGAAATTCCTGAAACAGTCATAGAAAAAGAGGGTGAATATGACATAGGAACTCATATTTTCTCTATTACAAAATATGATGATAAGAATATCTTTGTATTTCCTCAATCAACTGCGAATTTTGCTTATGTGGACTTGTCCAAAGTCGGATTTCCTCTTATTGTTCGTTCAAGGAGGGATGGAGATATGATTACTCCTTTCGGTATGACAGGAAGTATGAAACTCAAAAAATTTATGAATTCAAAAGGTGTATCGCGCCACAGACGGGATAATATTCTTCTGCTTTGTGACGAAAATGAGGTTCTCTGGGTAGCAGGTGTCGGTTTAAGTAACAGAATAGGTGTAAGTGACAGACCTACGCATGTTGTTCAGGTACAATAGTTTACATTTGCCTGCCCTCGCGGTAGTATTGATTTATAGGGAGACAAAATACTATGAAAACTCAATTGGAAAATATTTATAACTCTGCAAAAGCGGATATTTCAAACGCTCATACAATCAGCGATATAGATGAAATCAGATTAAAATACCTGAGCAGAAAGGGTGAATTTAATTCAATCAAGAAGGGTTTGAAGGATTTATCCGATGAGGATAAGAGAACAGTCGGTGCTTTTGCTAACCAAATAACCGAGGAACTGGAAAATCTTTTGAAGGAAAAACACGATTCTTTTTATCAAAAAGAACTTAATGAAAAACTTCAGAAAGACAGAATTGATATTACTTTGAGCGGGAAATATATTCCGCAGGGCAAGGTTCATCCTCTTACTTCTACGACGGAAGAGATTGTTACGATTTTCCAAAATATGGGTTTCTCTGTTGTTTCACCTGAACTCTCGCCTGAGGTAGAGACGGAATACTACAACTTTGATATGCTTAATGTTCCAAAAGACCACCCTGCAAGAGATGTTCAAGATACTTTCTATGTAAAAGATATGGACGGAGTTGTTTTGAGAAGCCAAACTTCAGGTGCGCAAATCCATATTATGGAAAATCAAAAGCCGCCGATTAAGGTTATTGCTCCGGGTCGGGTGTACAGAAACGAAAATATTAACGCAAGAAAAAATAATTTCTTCCACCAAATTGAAGGTTTGTATGTAGATAAGGGAATTACGTTCGGCGACTTGAAGGGTGATCTGAACGAATTTATCAGATTGTATTTTGGTTCAACTCGTCCGACCAGATTCAGAAGCAGTTTCTTCCCGTTTACCGAGCCTTCTGCTGAGGTTGATGTCCAATGTATCATGTGCCAAGGTAAAGGCTGCCGCACATGCAGCGGTACAGGCTGGCTTGAAGTTCTCGGATGCGGTATGGTTGACGTAAACGTACTGAGAGGGGTAGGAATTGATCCTGATGTTTATACCGGATTTGCTTTCGGTATGGGCGTTGAAAGACTTGCAATGTTAAAATACGCAATCGACGATATCAGACTTTTCTTCAATAACGATAAGAGATTTTTGGAACAGTTTTAAGCGGGATTTGTCTATTTAAGCACTTCTGCGAGCATATATTCGCAGGAGTCTTTGGAGTTGTGGTTGCGGGAGGCGATCTTGTAACAACCGTCCGTTACGGTTTTATAAGCCTCTTTATCTTCAAGATAGTTTTCTATCTTAAAAATCAAATCCGAAAAATCTTCATAAAACGGCATATACCCGTCAAACAGGGAAAGTTCATCCCTGTAGTCACTTATCATAAGCCGTTTGCAAGCAACGGTCTGGAACGTTCTGTAATTCAGCGAGGTTATTCCCTGCGCATTCATGTTGAAAACAATTTTTGAGTTGTTGATTGCGCGAGCCATATCGGGTTCATTATCAATAAATCCCTGATAGACCAAATCGAGAATTTCCGGATATCTTGAACGACTCCTCGCATCTTTGTAATGCTTGTCAATAGCGTACCACGCTACTTTCAACTCAGGCATTTTGAGTACGAGTTCTTCGAAAAAACTCAGGCGGAAATCCGTGTCGAGCCTTCCTGCGAACATAATGTCAAACTTTGGTTCTACTTCGTTATCTTTGTAGATATCAAAATTTACAAAATGTGGCAAGTAGTGTATGTTTTTGAAATTCTCATAACGCGTTAATTCTTTATCCCAGTAAAAAGTGTAATTATCATCGTCTTCAAGGTACGGCAGATATTTTTCCCATTCCGGCCCTGAAGTTTTTGAACGAATATCGTCAGAAAAATAGTTGATTGAAGGAATGTTTAGGTTGTTGTCGATTTTGATTTTCAACCCCGAAAAATCATATCCTGCAATAAGGTCATAACTGTCTTTCAAAACTTCGTCAAGGTTTTTGTCAAAAAGTTCATCGTAGACGGCTACATCACATTCGTTTTGCCTGAAACCGTCAATCATGCTGCTTGTAGTCAGCCGTCCGCCGATACTCACAGGTAAAATTGCTAAAATTTTTCTCTCTTTCATCCCTTGTATTTTAGCATTTTTTTGAGAAGTTTACAATGTAATTTTGTTTTGTGCTAGAATAGGAAAGTCAACGGAGTCGTGTCGCGTGAGCGATACGAGCAGGTTGACGGAGCGGAGCCATTTGCGTAACAATTGAATAAAGTTATGGGTCTGTAGCTCAGTAGGATAGAGCGGCGGTTTCCTAAACCGCGTCTGCCGTGGGTTCGACTCCCACCAGGCCCATTTTTTGTTGCAGATTTGAATATATTAATGTAAGTCGAACCCAAGGGTTCTTACCTCTCAAAAAAACTGTATTTTTTTGAGCAGTTTGCGAATTTCAGACAGTTTGCGGAAAATCCCCAATTATCCCACAAATACTATATTTTAGCGGTCGGAAGTGAGTTAATATATTTACCCCCAAACTGCTCCAAAAGTGACTTTTCTTGCACTTTTTTACTCTTTTTTTGCACTATTCTTGCACCCTATTGCACAAAATTGCACCCAAAAGTTATTGTTGGGTTGAAAACCCAACCTACAAACTCCATTGGATTTTACATACACCAAAAACTAAGAAATTAAATCATTTTTTCATAATTTTCGAGTTGTCTTATGCACTCATCCAGGTATTCTTTCATAAATGGAAAATTTTCTCTAATTGCGCGCAGAGTCTCTATTCCATCATTCAGCGGAATACTGCGATTCAGAACAACTTTGTCCATCAAGTTTTCTACTACAGGATTTCCTTTTCTAGGGTGATATATGTTTAACTTGGGGCTGTCTAAAAACTCTTTTCTCACTTTTGCCTTCACAGGATAATAATTTGTTCCTATAGACAATACATAATTATTTAATTCAATTCGTTTTACTACCATAAACGGATTCTATCACAAATTTTTATTATGCTAAATTAATTGAATTTCTTCGGAACGGCTTCTTCAATATCTGTAATCGTCATTGTTCCGTTTTTATCCTTGTTTGCGGATAATATTATTTTTTTCCTGCCGTTGACATTAAATAAATGGTCCAAAGTCCAGTTCTTCACATCCGGATCTTTTTCTATTTTACATAAATCTATGTATTCTAAAGCATCATTTGCTGTTAATAATATAATTTTTTGCTCACGAATGTCACCAACGCTTCTTGCTATCCTAAAATAAGGTAAATTTTTGTAGTCTGCAAAAAATTTATTTACCAAATCGCGTACCTTTGGGGATAATGTTTTTCCGTAAAGGCTTTTTGATAATGCTAGTGAAACATCATATAATTTTTGTTTGTGTCTTTGTCCGTAATATACTCCGTTTATTTTAACACCCTGAATCCGGCATGCCGCATTAAAATTTGTGTTGCCTGAATTTTGATTTACTGCAGAAATTTTCATAATGTCCCCTTTTAAGTTCTACTATGGTATTAAAACCCGTAAAAAAATTTTTTGCTTTTTTACTGAATATAAAAATTTTATTCTTAGGTAACAAAAAAAATTTTTTTTTGGTTATTATATAAATATCCATCGGGTCGCTTAGAAGTTTGTGTATCAACTTTCTCAATCAATAATTGTATAATTTGTGAGTACATATGGGTTTCAAACAATCAATCGAAAAACAGCTTACAAAATTCGGTAAAAACAATAGTCCAACTGTTGTTGCAATGAGTATTGCCGCCGCTAAAGGTGTTTTTCGTCCCGCTTTCACAATGATGGATACCAAAGAAAGTTATGAAACAAAACGGTACACCGCACTGAGAGAAGGGTTAACGGAAGTTATTGCCATTCCCGTTTATTACTTGAGCGGTGTTGCGGCTAAAAAAGTTTCAAAACAACTTGCTGTCCCGAAGAATTTTATGTCCAAAACGATGTACAAAAAATTCAAAAAAGGCGAAAGTTCAGCTGAAATAAAAAACGCAGTAAAACACGCTGAAGAGATGGCAAAAACAAATTTACCCAAAATAGTAACAACAACTTCTTTTATAGGAGTTTGCGTTTCCGCGCTATTTGTTATTCCGTTTGTTTGCTCGGCTACCATAAAACCGATTATGGAGTATCTGGGCGGCAAAAAAGCAGAAAAAACTACTAAACCTGAAAAAACTGCAGATTTTAAAGAAGTACAGAAACCCGCCGGCAAAGTTAACACATTCAAATCTTTGTATGGCAGCAATAATTACGGAATGAAAGTAGGTGCATTATGATACAAGGAATAACGAATGCACTATCCAATTCAACATTTGTAAATATCACCCAGAATACTGCAGCGAGGGTATCTATTGAAACGACCTTAAAATCAATAGGCAGACCGGGATTTATACTGATTGATAATGATATAGATGACAAAACGAAAAAATATGCAGCAACCAAAGAATTTTTCTATCAGGCAATCTGTCTTTTGGTTTATCTTGCGGTAATACCGCCTATCTTCAAAAGCGGTTCATACAAGTTAGGTAAAAAGTTCTTTGCCAAAGAGCACCCCGAATTTAACAAATTCAAGAATATGAGCGAATATCTGGATTACCATAAATTTGCAAAAAGAGAACATAATGACCGATTGGCATCTTTATCCAAAACAAAATCCAGCAAAAAATTTATGCATGACGGACTGAGAGAAGATTTAATAAACAATAAAAACCCCGAAACCTATGATTTAATCAAAGGAACGGTAGAAGCAGGAACGTTCTTAGGTTCAATTCTCGGACTTGCGATTTTGGCACCTCAAATCAGCCACCATCTCATCCACCCTATTATGAAAGGGTTAAAACTCGAGAAAGAAAATCCGGAAAAACTGGATGTAAAAGGATAGAAAAGATTACTTCGCTATATCCCGCCGCGTCTTATGCGTTTGTTAAAATTTTTCGACTTGTTATTTAATTGAGAATTTCTTCCGATGGTTTTGGGTGAATGTATTTTATTTTTTCGTTTGTGGGCGCAAAGTCTTTCTTCTATTGATTTTTCTATATCCTGTTTAATAATTTCCATCTGTTCGGCAAGTTTATCAAAATCTTCAGACGCTTTTTTCAGTAAAACAACCTCCTCCGGTCGTTTTTCTGTTTCAAGCAAAAGCATTACGGCAATAGGGTTAATCTTGCCCTTCACTTTCTGCATAAGCCTAATTTCAGAACCGTCAGGCACTTTAGATTCCGTAATAAAGACATCACTCGGCTGATTTTTCACAAATGATGATAACTTATGTTCCGCGGCTTCTTTAAAATCTTGAAGTTTTGGCGACATATTTTCAGGGAAAATTATTTTCCCTCCGAAAACTGTATCTTTTCCTGAGATAGTACTTATTCTCATAAATTCCTTTTTATTTATTTTACACCGTTTCAGGCGTGCTGATATGCGAAACCGAATATCTTGACTTGTAATCCTGATATTTGCTTACAAATTCCAAATCTTCGTCTTTGTTTCTGTGGTTGTATTCGTGTTTGTCGAGCGATGTGTCCTGAAGCTGAATTACGCTTGTTGCAATATTTCCGCAGTGGGCGGCAATTCTTCTGAAATCGTTCAGCAAATCTGAGAATAAGAAACTGAGTTCTGCCGTGCATTGACCGTCTTTGAGCCTTCGAATGTGGCGGTTTTTAACTTTGCGCACAATCTTTTTGATTACGGCTTCAAGCGGTTCGACTTCCTGTGCGAGTCTTACATTATCGGTTCTGTACGCTTCGAATGACATTGTAAAAATCTCGGAAACAGCGTTAACAATGACTTTCAACTCCTCAATCGCATCCGGAGAAAGTTTCCTATCCATTTCTTTGAGTTTTTCGGCAACTTTCAGAATATATGATGCGTGGTCGCCGATTCTTTCATAATCACTGATTGCCAGCAAAAGTTGAGAAATCTTGTTGTTGTCTTCTTCCGAAAGTTCTTTCCCGGAAAGTTTTATTAAAAAAGCATCCAATTTATCTTCATAAGTATCAATCTTAATTTCGTTGTCTTTAATCTGATCGGCTTTCTTTTGGTGAAAACTCTTTAACATTTTTGTTGAATAAATAAGGTTAAACCCGACGAGTTCCGCCATTTTAACAGTCTGTCTGTATGCTTCCGATACTGCAAAAGTAGGTGCGAGCAATAACCTTTCGTCCAAAAGAACTTTTTTGTTGTGTTCATCTTTAGATTCAGGGATAAATTTGATTGAAAGTTTTTCAATAACTTTGCAGAACGGAAGCAGCATAAATGCGGTGAATATATTATAAACAGTGTGAAATCCTGCAACGCCAAATGCGTTAATATTCTGGTGCATCAAAGGAATGTCAAACAGTCCGTTTATGATTATGAATGCAGGGAAACAAACACCGACGCTCAAAATATTGTATATGACATGTATACCCGCAACTCTTTTTGCGTTAGTGTTAACACCGATGCTCGCAAGTACTGCGGAAATGCAAGTACCGAGGTTTTGACCGAGAATTATAGGAATTGCAACTCCCCAAGATACTCCCGCAACAAGAGTTAATGCCTGCAATATACCGATTGAAGCGGATGAACTTTGTATAATCATTGTGATTGCCATACCTACCAAGAATCCTAAAATCGGGTTTGTGAAAGCAATCATTGTATTTCTGAAACTCGGCATATCAGCCAGTGGTGCCATTGCCCCTGACATTGTACTCATACCAAACATCAAAATAGCAAAGCCTATTAATATTGAACCAACGTTCTTGCGGCGGTTGCTTTTTGATGCCATCATCATAATAGTACCTATGAATGCCAATACCGGTGAAAAAGATTCCGGTTTCAGCAATTTAAAAAAGAAACCCGCACTCTCCTGAATTGCAGTCAAACTGAGCATCCATGCCGTTATTGTTGTTCCTAAATTTGCACCTATGATAACGGTTACTGTTCTGGATAATGTCATAATGCCTGAGTTTACAAGACCGATTAACATTACGGTAACAGCCGATGATGATTGAATTATTGCCGTGATTACCGCACCCAGAAAAAAACTTTTTGCGGGGTTTGAGGTCATCTTTTTGAGCATCTGCTCAAGTTTACCGCCCGCAACCTTCTCCAAACCGGACGACATAAGGTTAATTCCGTACAGGAAAAATGCCAATCCTCCGAGAAGTGCAAATATAGAAAATATGTCCATTTCGCTATTCCTTTCACCCTAAAAAGGGCATATAGATACAGTGTAGCATAAGCATAATTTTCCTGCGAACATGCTATTTCCAATTGTTTAGAAATATTTACAAAATTGAAAAAATCCGAATTGAATGTTACAATTCTTAACAATCGAACTTAAAAAAAGCAATTTTTCAAAAGTTAAATACTTTATATATACATAAGAGATATTTAACTATAAGAGAGGCAGAAATATGGCAGAAGAAAAACGCAGATTTACGGTCATTTCTAATACTGAATTGGAACAAGAGCGCGAAGAACGTGAGAAACATAAAAACAAATACGAGAGAGCAAGGCAGATGTCTTATCAGACCAATCCTCTGAGGGAGCAGTTTATGCGATTTACGAACGAGGAGGCAGGCAAACGATTCTCGATAGAAGATTTACTCAAGTGGTAGAAAGTCGGCATCAAACATTAAAGTTTTGATTCAGGCTCGTTCAAGCGGAAAAAGCGGCAAAAGGGAAATTTTGAAAAAGGAAAAGATAAAAACCGGCAGAAAAAGCCGGTTTTTTTAGTTGCGGATTTCCATAACAGGGCAAACATGTTATTATAACCTTATGTACCAAATAAAAAACAGGATATATTCGGATTTTGACAAGACTCAGAAAAGCGGGGTGTGCAATTATCTCCGTGCGCTTGTGAAACAGAATCTTGAACTCAAGGTTGAAGACATTTTTAATAAATTTATTGAGGATGAAAAATACTATCTTGAACTCAACGCATCGAGGTTTCCGTTTTTATCGGATGTAATTGAAGATAGCCAGTTTCAAAAAGATACCATTGATTATATAAAAGAATGCGTAAAATATTATCAATATAAAGAGGCGCAAAAGCCGATTATTGAAGCGCAGAAGGAGTTTGAGAAAAAGAAACGCAAGTTTTTGCAAGAAGTCAAGATGTCAAAAGAAGCGCCTACAAAAAAGCAGTTATACTATTATGACAAACTTTGTAAGCGTTATTCCGTGGAAAAAAAGCAAACCGATGAACTCTCTAAATTGGATTTGAGGGATGAAATAGAAAGAATACTAAATGAACATTCAGACGATTATACAGATGTTGATTGATGCGGGAATTGAGGAAAGAGAAGCCAAAAGAGAAATAAAGATGCTTCTCGAACATTTTTGCAATTATTCCGAGAAGGACGAAATTCTTGGTCACAAACTCACGGACGAGCAGTTGAAGATACTCAAAATGAAGGTTGAGTCAAGAATTGCCGACAGAACTCCGGTTCAGTATATTATTGGCGAGTCTTATTTTATGGGTAACTTTTTCAAGGTTACTCACGATGTTCTGATACCGAGAGATGAGACGGAAATTCTTGTTACAAAAGCGATTGAGATAATTAAAGAGAATGATTTAAAAAATGTTCTTGATATAGGAACCGGTTCGGGTTGTATTGCATGTACGATTGCGGACAGGACTTCTGCGGTGGTTTTGGGTGTTGATATATCGTCAGATGCTTTGCGGATTGCTCTTGATAATGTAACTCGACTCGGAATTAATAATCGTGCGGTATTCAGGAAGTCTGATTTGTACAGCAAGATAAGAGAAGACGAAAAATTTGATATGATAATTTCCAATCCGCCTTATATTCCGCGCGGAACGGTTCTTGAACCGGAACTTAAACATGAACCGGAAATTGCGCTTTTTGCTGACGAAAACGGACTTGAAATTTACAGAAAAATTGTTTTAGAAGCGCCAAAATTCTTAAACCCTGATGGATGGCTTATATTTGAACTCGGGATTGGTGAAGCATCTTCTGTTAAAGCATTTATGAATGAGTATTTTGAGGGTGTTACGGTTATAAAGGATTTAGCCGGAATCGACAGAGTTATTTACGGAAAACTGATTGGGTAAAGTTCTGTAAACAAACCTCGTTGTTTCTTTAATATTCTTTTTTTTGGTTGTATAATAATGCCTAAAAAGGGAGTAAAAATATGCAGGATGTTTTAGAAAGAAAATCCATCAAAAATATTGATTTTAACTGCGATTTGGCGCAGGCGTACGGTGTGTATAAAAACAGTCAGGAATATGAACTTCTTGATTATGTAAGTTCGGTTAACATTTCCTGCGGATTTCATGCAGGCGATCCCGTTACTATCAAAGATGCGCTATTGAAGGCAAAAGAGAAAAATGTTGCAATAGGCGCACATATAGGATTTAATGACATTCAAGGCTTTGGGTATCGTCCGGTTGAACTTAAAGAGGATGAACTTGAAGCGTTAGTTGTGTATCAGGTCGGTGCGATTATGTCATTTGCAAAGGCATACGGATTGAGTATTGAACATGTCAGACCGCACGGTGCAATGTACAAAATGGCGGGTGAAGATTTTACATTCTCATCTTCAATAGCAAGAGCGGTTAAAAAGTGTTCGGATTGGCTTGTTTATTATGCTCCGGCGGGTGATATTGCTTCAAAAGTAGGTGATTATGTAAACATTCAAGTTGCTCAGGAAATCTGCCTTGAAAAAACTTATAATGCAGATTTAACGGTTGATTATGCCGTTCCGGATAATACAAATAACTATGAATTAATAAAAAGATTGCAGCACCTTCTTCACACTTCTCAAATTCGCAACAATTTGGGCGGAATGAGTTTTGCGCAGGTTGATACAATCCATTTTTCAAACAAGTACAATAATTCAACGGATTTGATTAAGGAGGCTGCAAGGTTGATTTCGCCTGCTCCGGTTAATTATGTAAATGCTAAAACATCAGGTTGGGTGGATTAAAAGATATGACATTTGATAAATTTAAAGAAAACGTTAATGTTAAAAAAGAAGTCGGTTGGCTTATTCCCGGTCTTGAAGTAAAGAGATGGTTCGCGCTTATATTCCTGGGTTCTGTGATGATAGTTCTGGGATTTATGGTGCTTGCGAATGTTAGACCGATTTATATGACTCTGGAATTGATAAGGAAAGCCGCACTGATATTGCCGTCAAACTTTCTTGCAGCGGTATTTATACTTGTCGGCGGAATAATTTTCTTTAAAGGTTGGCAGAAAACTACATTATCAATAATGGATATGGATTCGACAGAAGGCAACAGTTCCGTATTGGAAAAACTTTACAGAAGAAGAAAACTCAACAAGGGCGCAAAAATCGTTGCTGTTGGTGGCGGAACAGGTTTGTCGATGCTTCTCAGAGGAATAAAAAAATATACAAACAATATTACGGCAATTGTAACCGTTGGTGATGACGGAGGAAGTTCCGGCAGGTTAAGAGAAGAAATGGGCATACTTCCGCCCGGAGATATCAGAAACTGTATTGCTGCCTTAGGTGACGATGAAGGTGTTATTACGGAACTTTTTCAATACAGATTTAAAACGGGTGAAGGTCTTGAAGGTCACAGTTTCGGAAACCTTTTTTTAACGGCATTGTGTTCAATTACCGGTAATATGGTGAGAGCCGTAAAAGAGTCATCAAAGGTTTTGAATATAAGAGGAGTTGTGCTTCCGGCTACTTTGGACGATATGAAACTTGCGGCAGAATTTGAAGACGGCAGGGTTATTCACGGTGAATCCAATATTCCTGAAGCAGGAGGAAAGATTAAGACTCTGTTTACCGTTCCTGCGCATTGTAAGGCATTACCTGAGGCTCTGACCGCAATTAAAGAGGCTGATTTGATTATTTTGGGTCCCGGAAGTTTATACACAAGTGTAATTCCAAACCTTTTGGTGTCAGAGATTGCCGAAGCGATTGTGCAAGCCAAGGCAAAGAAGATTTATGTATGTAATATAATGACACAACCCGGAGAAACTACGGATTATTCGGTTGCAAGCCATGTTAATGCGTTAATCAAACATGCGGGCAGCAAAAAGATTGTTGATGCTGTACTTGTGAATAACTCTCTTCCCGATAATATTTCCGAAGGTTATGCTAAAACAGGTTCAATTCCGGTTAAACTTGATATGGAGAATATTGCGCCAATAGGAATTGAAGTTGTATCGCAAAAACTTATTCAGGAAAATAAGGACGGACTTGTAAGACACAGTTCAAACAGAGTAGCAAGAGCGGTTTATTACTGGTACAGAAAAAGTATAAAGAGATAATATGAAAACGGTATCAACATTTCAGAGATTAAAAGATAATAACGAAAAAATTTCAATGCTTACCGCATACGACTATTCTACAGCACAGGCATTGGTAAAAGCTGAAATTGACGGAATTTTAGTCGGCGATTCTCTTGCAATGGTTGCATTAGGGTACGAAAATACCTATAATATTACGATTGACGAGATGCTCATTTTTATTAAAGCGGTTTCAAAAGGGGCAAAAAATTCATTTATAATCGGTGATATGCCGTTTATGAGTTATAATTTAAGCGTTGAACAGGGGTTAAGCAATGCTTCCGCGATGATAAAATCCGGTGCAAGTGCAGTTAAACTTGAAGGATGTAACAGACATATTTTAACTCTTGTAAAAAGGTGTGTAGAATCAGGTATACCGGTTTTAGGGCATTTGGGATTTACTCCGCAGTTGATGAATACTATTGGCGGACATAAGATTCAGGGTAAGACGGCAGATAATATTGAAATAATTTTAAAATCTGCTAAGAAACTGGAAGAAGCGGGATGTTTCGGAGTTGTTCTTGAACTAATGCCTGCTGATAGTGCAAAATATATAACAGAAAATCTTAGAATACCGACAATAGGCATTGGTGCCGGAAAATATTGTTCCGGACAGATTGTTGTAACGGATGATATTTTAGGCAAGTTCACCGACTTTACTCCAAAGTTTGTAAAAAAATATACGAACCTCAGCGAGATTATTTTGTCAGGTGCACAACAGTATAAGAAGGAAGTTAAAGAGGGTATTTTCCCGTCGGAAAAAGAGTCTTTTGAACTTGATTACGAAGAGAAAGAAAAACTTTTGGCGAATTAAGATTGTTCAATCGGCATATAAACTTTTACGCAAAAACCGCATTCTTCCGTTGAATACAGGCGAATTTCTCCGTTCATTGCCTCAACAAGTCCTTTAACGATATAAAGCCCAAGCCCTGTTCCTCGGGTAGTGCGTGTGGTTTTATCGTCAATCCTTGTGAATTTGTCGAACAGAGTTTTAAGTTTTTCTCTCGGAATAACATCATAGTCATTTTTAACAGAAACAACGATTTTATTTCCTTCGATTTCATAATCAATAGTTATCGGAGTATCGTTTTCAGAGTATTTGACAGCGTTTTCTATCAGGTTTACGAACACTTGTTCTATTCTGTCATTGTCCGCAAGAATTTCGGTTGAGCAATTTTCAACATTGTTGATTATTTCTTTTCCCAAGTCATTTTTCACAAGGTATATAGAACTTTCAATAATAGTATTTACGGGAATAGGCTGAAGATTGAAATTGAGCCTTGCGCCTTCGATGTCAGGTATAACCAGCAAATCTTCAATCATACGTTTAAGTCGTTCGGACTGTCTTTTTATAACTTTAAGCGATTTTTGTTTTGTTTCTTCGTCTATATCAATATCTTTTCTCAACAGTCTTGAAGTGTATCCTTGGATACTGGTTAACGGTGTTCTGAACTCATGACTTACCGTATCAACCATGTTTGAGCGAAATTCGTTTAATTGCTTTAATTCTTTGTTTTTCTTTTTTAACTGAATGTACGACTTATGGATTTGTGCAACCATCTTATTAAATTCCGTTCCGAGAAATACGATTTCAAACGGTGTGAATATATTTGTTAACAGACGGATTCGTCTTTCGTAATTTCCTTTTGAAATTGCTATTATTGCCTTAAACAATTGACGAATGTTGATGTATAGGTATGAGGTGTAGAGTCCGACTACAAAGAAAATTGTGAATATAGCAATAAGAATTGATAGAATAATTTTATCTCTGTTATAGTCGATAGCCGTTCGTTTTACCGCTTCGGATGTGTTTACGAGGATGAGTGCATCAGCCGTGGTTTTTTTCAAATATACCAAAGGCTGGTTTTTAATTTCACCATAGATTACGGCTTTATCCTGTTCAAGATTTTTCGGAAGTTGGGTTAAACTTGTTTTAAAGCCGGCTTCCGAATAGTTGCTTGATGCAACAAGCGACCTGTCATCACCCGTTAGGACATATATTTGACGTTTATCTCCTGCCATTGTTTTAAACAAGTTTTTCTTTAAGTCCGTCAAATCAAGAATTGCAACGAGAAACCTTCCGTCTTTCATCGGACGGGTAATGACAACATAATCGTCGTTATTTTTATAAGAATCATATAGAGCCAGTTTTTCCTTGTTGTTTATTATTGCGAGTTCTTTATATAAGTCAGCGTTTTTACATATTTCATTAATGTATTGTTGTTCTTTTTCCGGTGAATTGTAAAAGTCCAGTGTTTCAGAGATTTGGTCAATTTCTCCGCTTATGGATTGTTCAAAAACATCGATTTCTTCCGATACCACATTGGCTATCATCAAGGCTGCGGATCTCAGTTGCGCACGATTTGACTGTTGGTTAATGTTGTTTATGATAAAACCGCTCACCGTCATAGGGATAATGACGGCAAAAAAACTTACTACGATAATTTGTTCCGCTATTTTCAGTCTTCTTTTTGAAAAAAACTTGACCACTATGCCTCCCCGAACGGTGTCAATTTATATCCGACATTAGTAACCGTGTGTAAATATTTAGGATTTTTTGTATCCGGTTCAATTTTATTTCTGAGCGCTCCGACATGCACTCTCAACATTCTGACATCGTCGTCACTGCTATATCCCCAGACTTCTTCCAGAAGGGTTGCAAGTGTGACAGACTTGTTGAAATGCTGAAGAAGGCAGTAAAGAATTTCAAATTCCGTAGGTGTAAGTTTAATTTTTTTGTTGAGAATTACTGTTTCCAATGTATCAGGCAAAATCTCAATTTCACCCGCTTCAAGAATTTCATTTGAAGTCATTGTTTCTATTTGAGGCTGATTTCTTCTTAACAGCACTCTTATTCTCAAAAGAACTTCCTGAATGTCGAACGGCTTTACTAGATAGTCATCCGCACCGCTGTCAAATCCGCTGGTCTTATCGCCTATTGTGCCTTTTGCCGTAAGCATAAGGATAGGAACATTAATTTTAGCCTGACGAATGTTCTTACATACATCAAATCCGTTCATCTTTGGCATCATAACATCAAGCAGAATTAAGTCATACTTATTATTGAGGGCTTTGTTTAATCCTTCCATGCCGTCAGCAGCAGTATCTGTAAAATATCCGCTCGAAGATATATCAAATTCCAACAAATCTCTTATTTCTGTGTCATCATCAACAATAAGTATTCTTTTCTTTTCTGCCATATTCAAAATCCTTTGACTACTTTTCTTTCGGACAAATAAGCGAAATAAATTCCAATAATTTTGAGAGGTCACCTTCTTTGATTACGGAATCAATTTTTTCTTTAAAACTTTGTGCGTCTTCAGTTAACATACCTTCCGGCAATTTAATGTCTGTGTTGTTCTTTGCTTCAACAAAACCTTTATTTATAACAAGAAACTCTCTGTACATTTCTGTTAATTTTTTGAGTTCGGGTTCAAATTCAAATTTTTTACCCAGAAAATATTGCATATCTTTTGGGAACAGTTCAATAAATCTCAAGGTGAAATCTGTTTCCGGAGTATTTTCTTCTTCTTTATATTCAAGCCCCAAATAGCCGTTATTTAATATTGGCTGTTCTTTTTGGGTTTTAATATATGCTGCCCACATAAGACAACCTGTATAAAATCCCACATTGTTGTTGAATACTTCAAGGATTTTTTTGTGGTATTGCATGAATTTAACTTTCTTTTGAGAAAGATTTTTGAACCTGTTTATATCAGAATAAAGATACTCCACAGTACCTTGAAAAGCCATAATATAAGGAGCAAATCCCGGATCAAATTCTAAACCTTTTGACATAATTTACCTCGCCTGTTCATTTATTTTACCACAAAATCCTCTGTTTATATGATGTCATGTATATTAAAAAGTTATAGTATGTTAGTCGAGGGGGAGTGTGCTCTCTTACAACAGGGGATTAAGAAATGTTAAACACTGCTTTAGACTACGAAACAGCAGAGATTTCTACATCAATTACGAAAAATTGGACGGAACAGGCAATTGAATGTTATCGTTTAAACGGAGATTGTTCAAGATGTTCAATTAAACAGGCTCACTATTCATTTGACTGCCAGATGCCGAGAGTAATTGAAGTATTAAAACTCATGGGCGAACCGGAATTGGACGACTAAAATTTGTTACCGATTCTTTCAAGTCCGACAACTTCATCAAAATCTTTTCGGGTTTTGTTTGGTTTTGACGGCTCAATTTCGTACCCCAAAGATATTATTGTGGAAAGAATTTGTTTGTCATTCATATTTAGTTCTTTTTTGACTTTGGCATATATTTCCTGATTTATTCCCGTAATTTCATTCCCCATTGCGCCTATTATGCAGGAACGGATTTTCAAAGACTCTGCGGTTAACATCATATAAGAAATCGGATAAATTACTTGTTCCATTGTTCTTATTAAAAGTCCGTTTTCACCCTGCAGCGCAGGATTAAGTGCAGGATTTTGGAAATTTGTAATTCCGGCTTTTTCCCAAGCGTCAAGATCTGCAATAACGACAATCAAGGCGTCTGCCGTTTTCACCTGATTTTGACCGAGTGAAAGTTCGCAAAGCAAATCCTTGTTTTCTTGAGATTTAACTAAAACAAATTTCCACGCCTGAACGTTCATCCAAGATGGAGCGAGCCTTCCTGCTTCAAGAATTTTTTTTAAATCTTCGTCCGGAATATGTTTTTCCGAATATTTTCTAACGCTTTGCCTGTTTTTAATTAAATCTAAAACCATAACTTGCTCCTTAAAAATTTATTTTATACTTGGAAATGCATAGATTCTTCCGTTGGTTTCACGCCATTTAAGAAATCCTGTTTTAGGTATTTTATCCAAATCTACGACGGAAACGAGCGCCCAGTTTCCGCGAATTGCGGTGAGGCGGATTTGTTTTACATAATTCAATTTTCCGACGTTTTGAGATAAATCATCGGCTTTTGCATGCAGAATTTCAACCGAATCGGGGGTATCTTTCAACATTCTGAGACCGTACTTACGACCGTACATATTATAAAAACTAAGCCATGGAAGAAACTGAAATCTGTCTTCGGTTTTTACCCATCCTTTAGCGCCCGTATGTTTGTTATATAAAACTTCTACCCAGCCG
The DNA here is from genome assembly GCA_017541565.1 of bacterium. Taxonomy (GTDB): domain Bacteria; phylum Cyanobacteriota; class Vampirovibrionia; order Gastranaerophilales; family Gastranaerophilaceae; genus CAG-196. Next base: position 22,477 of record JAFXYU010000219.1, read on the forward strand.
TCATCGCCTATATCTGTAACATACATAAGTCCGAGTTTTTTTTCATTCAGCAGTACTCCGAAAACTCCGTCAGGCATTGAAACCGGATCGTAAGAAAAACTGAATTCTTTTATGACATTGGATTTTTCGTCAGGTTCTGCGTATATGGTGAGATTTTCACCGGTTTGGTAAACTCCGATTGCCGTTTTTGGAATATTATCCATATAGTATGGCATAGTGTCCGCAAATACCGGAATCCCTATCATCATAAATATTAATACAATTATCTTTTTCATTTTCTCTCCGCCATTTTTTATTTATATTTTATCATATTACTTGATTTTGCACACTACAAATTTTTTCCATGGATTAAGTTCGCTAAAGATGATGTAATTGATATCTTTGCAATTATTAAGCCGTTTTATTTTGCCGTTGGAATATTTATTCAGTGTTTTTAACAAAATTCTCATATCTACCTTATAGAATCCCAATTCGTCATAAGAATAAACGTAATATACGTCTTTTTCGTTTTTAAGAATTTCGGTAATTTTTTCACCAATAACATTATCTGCAAAATACTTGTTTTTAAATGGTGAATCGGTATTCCAAAAACCTTCTTTTGCATATTTTTCAGGGATGGAGAAACCTATGTACGATACATTTTTATTTTGTTTCGGAATAATAAAACTTGCCAGCATTGTGCCGCAAATTACCGTTGAATTATCTTTAAAACCGGCATTTCCTATGGAAAGAACTTTATTCAGACACCAGAAATTAAGTGCGTTAAAGGGATAAATCAACTTGGAAAGACATATTATCATAACAAGCGACAATATAATGCCAGTGTTTTTGAAAGAATCGGAAAGGTCTTTTCTTTTTGTAATAAGCATGTAAATCAAAATCCCAACGGCAAACAACAATATAATAAATTCCGCAAATCCAAAGATGTCAGGTCTTTGTCTGACATGGCTTGTTATACAAAGAGCCAAAATAGCCAATACCATATATGTATCTACTTTTGAGTTTTTACTTACGCTCCATAAATAACAGGTAACAGCGATTATGATTGAGCCGAGCGGGAAAAGTAAAAGCGCATATCTGAGATTTCCGAAAAATGCCGAGTTTGAATAATATAAAACCGCCGTGAATAAAATTATTACGTTAAAAATTTTATAATCAACAATTTTATTCAGACTTTCTTTAATATCGGAAAACTTAGAAAGAATAAAGTACAAGAGGACAGAAATAAAGGTAAGCGGTATTTTGAAGTCGTAGAAAGGATATTCAAAACCGATATTACCCAGCATTGTGTTTCTGATCGGACCAAAGAGGAGTTCAAAAATATTCTTTGCTCGTATATGTTCAAATTCATACCCGTAAATACTGTTTGTGTCGCACAGAGGCGAATGAAAGATGTTGTTAAAATACGGGAAAAGCGGATTTCCAAAATGTTTCCATAAAAGGTACATCCACCATCCGTTTGTAATCAGAAAGCCGAAAAACATTGAGACTGTCAGAATTATTGCCGTTTTAACAGGTTTTTCGACTTGTTTGTAGTAAGCAAGAGTGCAAACCAAAACAGCAAGACCAAAAACGCCCATAGAATACTTCAATCCTACGGAGATGCCGATCAGAACTCCGCATAAAATCAGTTTCAAAACTTTTGAACCGGAGAAATCATCAAAGAATGTTTTTATGAAAATAATAAATCCGATAAAAGCGGGGATAGCAATTTGTATATCAATGTATGAAGAATCAATGCACAGCATTATAATCGGAGAAATTATTGTCATTAACGTGCAGAATACAACATAGATATTTTTTTCCGTTCCTTTAAAAATCACATTAAACAAAACAAAGGAAAGATACATAAAAAATCCCCATTTGAAACCGGACAGGAATAGAAATATATATGGGTGTGTGTTTAATTTTTCTGCCATATAATATAATCCCGCATCCAACAGAGGGTTAAAATAAGACCTGAACATAGCAGGGAATAAATCAACGTTCAGCCTGTTGTTTAAAAATGCCCATCCGTTGTAATAATGGTAATTTATAAAATCCCAACTCACGTTGTTTATAAAAAATATTCCGACTATTCCGCTGATAACCAGAAACAATAATAATATCAATATTTGTTTAAATATTTTCATTCCGCACTCCCGATTATTTTATTTTGCAGACAACGATATTATCCCACGGATTGACCTGATTTAATACCTTGTGCTTTATAATTTTACAATTTTTAATACCGTTTATTTTGTTTTTTGAGTATTGGGCAATGGCTTTTTCGTATAATTCAAAATCTTGTTCATTTTCTCCGAGCAATGATTTTGAGTATACAAAATATACGTCATTGTTTTTTTCAATTAATTTTTCAAGCCTTTTTTCATGTATATTGTCAGAAAAATACATATTTCTGAATTTTGTTTTTTTATTATAATATCCTTTTTTAGCCAAATCCGGAGGCAGTACAAAACCGGTATAAACAACATTTTTAGCGGTTTGTACAGGAATAATCGACGACGTATGCATCGTTCCGCAAAGGACAAGAGAATTATCTCTAATTCCGGATTTTTCAAAATTCACAACTTTTTTTGCCATATCAGAAATATTATAAGCAGAAATCGGAAGTTTCATTGTAAGTATACAAAGAATTAGGATAAGTTGGGTTGTTATAATATAATTTTTGGACAAATCCGAGCGGAATTTCATTTTGTTAAGAAGACAAAGCGTTACAATTATTATTGAGCAGATAATTGCTGCGCGGGCAATGGTTGCAAAAATGCCGAAGTTTTCAATGAAAACAAAATGATAAATAAATAAATATGCAAGAAAGAAACAAAACAACGAACTCTTTTCGCACAATTTTTCCGATAACATGTTACAGACGTATACGATTCCAAGCGCAGCAAGCGGAAGAACGGATAAAATATATCTGTTGTTACCGAACAGTGCCAGATTTGTATAGTAAACCGAAACAGTAAATATAATAACGGTTATAAATTTATTCCAATCAACTAACGGCGCGGCATTTTCTTTAATATACGATAATTTTTTTATTATCGGGTATAATGCGACGGACAGGAACATTAGAGGGAGTTTCAAATCAAACCATTCTCCTTCAAGTCCGATAAATTTTGCCATCGGATTTCTGAGCGGAGAAAATACGAAATGAATAATATTGTGCGGTCGCAGATGGGCAAATTCAAACCCGAAAATAGTATTTGTGTCGCTTAAAGGTGAATGAAAGATATTGTTAAAATAAGGGAAAATCGGATTTGCAAAATTTTTCCAAAGCGTGTACATCCACCATCCGTTTGCGGTAATAAATCCCGCAAATATTCCCGCAGAAATTATAAAAAATGTACTAAGCGGATTTTCAATTCTTTTTCTGTTGTATAAAAAGCAGCATAATAAACCAAAATAAAATACCGTAGCGGCATATTTAAATCCTACCGCCATTCCGAAAAGAATACCCGAAGAAAAGAGTATAATTTTTCTTTTTGGGGAGTCGCTTTTGTCAAAGAATTTAATGAACAGAAAAAAACCAAGAAGAGCAAGTGTGTTAATCTGAATATCATTTGCGGAAAATTCTACGGAAAGAATAATTAGCGGCGACAAAAGCGTTAAAAGTAAAAGCGTAAATAATGTTATTTTCCGTTCTGCCCCTTCTTTTATTACCAGAAAATCAAAAATAAGGTAGGAAACAAACATAAAAATGCCCAACTTTATACCGGAAATAAAGGAAAAGATAAACGGATGATTGTTGAAGGTTCGTATTAAAATGTACAAAAGGCCGTCCATAACAGGATTAACGTAAGACCTGAACAAAGACGGATAAATATCCGTTCCAAGCCTGTTATGGAATAATGCCCAGCCGTTATAGTAGTGATAACTTAAAAAGTCCCAACTGACTTTGTATACGAACAGAGTTCCTAAAATTCCGCCCAAAAGAACAAAAATCAGACCGAGTATCAAATATTTTTTATTCGTTCCCATTCTGCTATTCTATCACGGATAAAACTTCATAGATATCAAGTTTGTTTGCTTTGCCTCTGACTTCAACATCAGAAATTTTTCTTGCTTCAATTATGTCTTTAGAAGCGTTGTATGTTTCGGTGCTTATAAGCATTTTGCTGTTGAATGTTTTATTATAACTTTCGAGCCGGCTTGCAAGGTTAACGGTGTCGCCTATAACAGTATATTCCATTCGGTTTTCGGAGCCTATATTTCCGACAAAAGCCTCTCCGGTGTTTATGCCGATTCCGATTTCAATTTTTGGCTTTCCCTCTTTTTCCCATTTTTGTTGAAGTTCTTCGACTTTTTTAAGCATTTCAAATCCGCATTTTACCGCGTTTGCGGGATGATTTTCATCTTGAATAGGCTCTCCAAAGATTGCCATTATGGCATCTCCTATAAATTTATTTATAATGCCGTTATATTTTCTTACAATCGGTTCCATTTCCGAGAAATATTCATTCAGGATGGATGTAACCTCTTCTGCCGACAATTTTTCGGACATTGAAGTAAATCCCCGAATATCCGAGAACAGTATGGTTGCTGTTGCTTTTTTCCCGCCAAGTCCGAGATTGTCAATATTTTGGATGACACGTTTCATAACATCCTCCGACATGTATTTTCCCAGTGCGTTTTCCATTTTTAGTTTTTTCTTGCTTTCTATTATGTATCGATGGATATATGCAACAATCATTGTCATAATATACATTACAACAGGTGTTATAACGAGTGTTACCACTGCATAATAGTAACAAATACAGGTTATAAGCATATATGTCAAAATTGCCGAAAATGTTAATGCCAAACCCTTAAACAG
>JAFXYU010000220.1 GCA_017541565.1 bacterium
ATACTCCGGAAATGAGAAAAGCGCGTCATCCCGCAATTTTAACAGGGCTTCCGGATGCTTACAGCAGAGGAAGAATCATAGGCGACTACAGAAGGCTTGCTCTTTACGGTATCGACCGACTTATTGAAGACAAAATTGAGCAGCATGCCTCCGTTCACGGAACTATGACACCTGAAAAAATCCAGTTAAAAGAGGAACTTGCAGAGCAGATTCGTGCCTTGGAAGAAATGAAAGAACTGGGGAAAATATACGGGTTTGATATTTCAAAGCCTGCCGCTAATGCACAAGAAGCGGTACAATGGTTGTATTTCGGCTACTTATCAGCAGTAAAAGAGCAAAACGGTGCGGCAATGAGCATCGGAAGAACATCAACTTTCCTTGATATCTTTATTGAAAGAGATTTAAAGAAAGGTTTGATAACCGAATCCGAAGCACAAGAACTTATTGACCATTTTGTTATGAAACTCAGGTTGGTTAAATATGCAAGAACCCCTGAATATAACGCACTATTCTCCGGCGACCCTACTTGGGTAACGGAATCAATAGGCGGTATGGGAGTTGACGGAAGAACTCTTGTTACAAAAAATTCTTTCAGATACTTGCATACCCTAGAAAACTTGGGTACTGCGCCTGAACCGAATTTGACAGTTCTCTGGTCAAAAAATCTGCCGCACAATTTTAAAGAATATGCTGCGCATATTTCCATAACGACATCTTCTATCCAGTATGAAAACGATGACCAAATGAGAGTTACGCACGGTGACGATTACGCAATTGCGTGTTGTGTTTCTTCTATGGTTGTAGGTAAGGAAATGCAGTTCTTCGGAGCAAGAGCAAACCTTGCAAAATGCTTGTTATACGCAATTAACGGCGGTGTTGACGAAAGGCTCAAAGAACAAATCGGGCCAAAATACAGACCGATAACCTCCGAGTATCTGGATTATGATGAAGTAATGGAACGCTATGAAGGCATGCTCGATTGGCTTTCTTGGCTATATGTAAATACTTTGAACGTAATTCACTATATGCACGACAAATATTGTTATGAGCGTTCTCAAATGGCTCTCCATGACAGAGATGTAAAAAGATATTTTGCAACCGGAATTGCAGGTTTGTCTGTCGTTGCCGATTCACTTTCCGCTATCAAGTATGCAAAAGTTAAAACCGTTCGTGACGAAAACGGAATTGTTGTGGACTATGAAGTAGAGGGTGATTATCCTAAATACGGAAACAACGATGACAGAGTAGATTCAATTGCGGTCGAAATCGTTCACAAATTTATGGATATGATAAGAACCCATAATACATACAGAAACGCAATTCCTACAATGTCTATTTTGACAATAACCTCAAATGTGGTTTACGGGAAGAAAACAGGCAACACTCCTGACGGAAGAAAAGAAGGTGTTCCGCTTGCACCCGGTGCTAATCCGATGCACGGACGCGACTCTAACGGCGCAGTTGCATCACTTGCATCTGTTGCAAAATTGCCGTTCAAAGATGCACAAGACGGAATTTCAAACACTTTCTCAATCATACCGAATGCATTAGGTAAAGATGAAGTATTTATGGGAGATTTGGATTTGCAACTTGATTGCGGATGCTGCGAAGGAACTGTAAATTAAAAAATTAAAATAGGGAGATTTGAATATGACAACTCAACAAGAAGAAAATTTGATAAACTTGCTTGACGGATATGTTGAAAAAGGCGGACACCACCTTAACGTAAATGTGCTTAACAGAGAAACTCTGCTTGATGCACAGGCTCATCCGGAAAAGTATCCGCAACTGACTGTCAGAGTTTCGGGTTATGCCGTAAACTTTATTAAACTGACAAAAGAACAGCAAGATGATGTAATTTCAAGAACATTCCACCAATCACTCGGAGGCAATAAAACAATTACATCTTATGATAATACTTTATCTGAAGAAAACATTGAAATTCGTGAAGTCTCAACACCGCATGAATCAATTGGCAGAATGTCTATGCCATCCGACTTCAGAAAATCAGTCAGCAACACAAAAAATATTGAATATGCTAACAAGTAACCTTTATGTCGGAACTTTGCGGTAACATTCATTCAATAGAAACTTGCGGAACTGTTGACGGTCCGGGGATACGTTTTGTTGTATTTCTACAGGGCTGTCCTATGCGCTGCCTATATTGTCACAATCCCGACACTTGGGAAGTTGGCATAAATAGAGAAAATTATACATCTTCCCAAATATTAGAAAAATATGACAGCGTAAAAGAATTCTGCAAAGGCGGTATTACTGTAACAGGCGGAGAACCTCTTGTTCAGGCTGATTTTGTAACGGAATTATTCAAAAAAGCAAAAGAAAAAAATATTCATACAGCGCTCGATACATCAGGAATACTGTTTTCGCCTGACAAAACCGAGTATTTAAAATATACAGACCTCGTTCTTTTGGACATAAAACATATTGACGATGAAGAACACAAAAAACTGACCGGACATTCTAACAAAAATATATTGGCTTTTGCAAAATATTTATATGATATCAATAAACCCGCTTGGATAAGGCACGTTGTTGTCACAGGATTAAATGATAAAGAAGAATACCTAAAAAAACTCGGTGAATTTATAGGAACTTTGCATAATGTTAAAGCGTTGGATGTACTTCCCTATCACGATATGGCAATTCCGAAATACGAAAATCTCGGAATAGATTATCCGCTGAAAGGTGTCGCTCCGCTAACAAAAGAAGATGCAATAAAGGCAAGAGATATTATAATAAGTGCAATAAAAAAGACGCGAGGTTCATAAACCTCGCGCCTTTTTATATAAAATTATAATTTCCAA
>JAFXYU010000021.1 GCA_017541565.1 bacterium
AGTATAACTAACACTCTTATTAAAGTGCCAATTTGCAACATATACAAAAATAATTAATGCTAATATTACAAAAATCGCTTTTAATATGTTCATAAATTTTACCCCTAACTCCTATTTTGCGGTAAGGATTTTCTTATTTTTTCAGGAAGCTTTGATTCGATGAAACTCCTTATCTTATCAACATTCTTGTTATACAAAACACCTGCATACAAAATAATCAAACCTGTTACTAATACAACGCTTGTGAGCAGTGTTGTATTGTGTTCAATATGCTCAAACTCAAGGTACATAATATATTCAATCACACCAAATATACCGATAATTGAAAACGGTTTGCGCTGAATTATTAATCCTATAAATATATAGATTAAACTCAAAATAAAACAGATTAACTGGTCCTGCCAAACTCCGATATTTAAAGCATCAAGAAGGAACATTGTAAACATAAAGAAACCTGCTGAGCCAAGAAAATACATCCATTTTGAATAATCTGCTTTTGCTAATCTGTCTTTTATAAAACCAACTAAGCTCAGCCCAAATCCAAAAATAATATTACTTGTGAAAAATATTTTTGGCGTAATGTTTTTGTATCCATATATAAAATCAACAATCGTCATAAATATTGCATAAGAACAAAAAATAGTCGGAACTGCAAGTAAGGACGCCGGTCTGAACTTTTGTAAGATAGTGTTTGCAATGATTGTCAAAGTTGAAAGTACAATCACAGGGAATCTGCACACATCCCAAAAGTTAGGAATCTTATCCATATCGGAAAAATGCGGGAAAAATCCTGTCATTTTTTCAATATCCATAACAATTAAGCCAATTGCAGCAACAAAAAGAAAATACAAAATCCCTGCCGGAAGTTTTTCGTTTTTTCTCCATAAAAACTCACCAACACTGAGAAACAACCCTGCATATATTGCCCCAAGCATTAATATCATTGTATAAGTGCTATGCTGCACTGTATCTGACATCAATGCAACCATTGCGCAAAGCATAATGAATCCGCCTATATAATAAAACACTTTTACCACAGTCGGAACCTGTTTTGACTCATTTTCGTTTTGATTAAATAAATCAATCAGACTGTTTTTTTGAGTTTCACTAATTATCTCTTTTTCAACCCCTAAATTTAAAACACGTTCAAAATCCATAATGTTAACTCCCTTACGCATTTATCTTACCACATTATTATATCAGATTTTGGCATCGCAGGTAGTAAATTCTGTTGTATAATTTTTGTGGAGGGTTGAAAATGTCTCGTTCAAAATATATAAAAATAATAGCGATAATCCTTGGATTACTTGTTTTATCAGGTATCGGTTTTTATGTTTTTAATCATAAGAATAATATTGAATTCGAACAGGTTGCAAATGATAATGCAATCCAAGAAACAACTGTTAAAGAAGATGTTTCAAAGGAAGATGTTTTAAACCCTGTTCAAAAATATTATAAGGAAAATCTCGAGCAATATGAGATTAATTTCTTAAATAAAGCAAAAAATTCTAAAGACAATGATTTGGAGTTTAGTAAACTGCAAATGAAATTTATAAAAGCGACAGATGTTTTGAATGAAAAATATGCAGAAAATATTGATATTAAAGATCCTTATTACAAAAATAACTGGATAAAATTGCTTAATTCTGAAGGGAGTTATTATTATATAATTAATTATAACTACTTGTACCGAAAATATGGGCAATATTTATCCTTCGCTTATAAACAATTACTAAATCATCACTCTGAAACAGAATCTATTGTGGAAGATGCCGGATTAACCATTTCTCCTGATAAATTAAGAGAATATATCATATTCTTAGATAATTTCATAAAACAGAATCCTAATTTTGTTTTAAAAAATGATGTGAATGATATGTTGAATAATTATCTGATGATCTATTTAGTAGGTATTGATAATTCACCTACCTTTGACAAGTGGAATACAAGAAAGATGCTGCCTAAATACAAAGCATCTTATGAAAAGTTTTTGTCTGAAAACAAAGATTCCAAATACTATCCGATGGTAGAAGAATTGTATAACAAAGCAAAAGCAAACGATTTCAGTTGGGACAGAGATTTTGATGCCTGGTTATATGAATATCATAAAAAATATTTTGCAAAATAGATTATTTGAGTTTGCTGTTTTAGATTCTGTTTTTTTAACAATTTTAGATTATTTTTTACCTTCTCTTCCAAATATTGGTTTATATTTTTGCCATAGAAGATCTTCATATAATTGCATGTTATCGCAATCTTTGATTTCATAGATTTCTATTTCAATTTTTTTATCTGTCCACCATTCTTTTAAGTGTAATGCAAATGTTGTTTTTGATGTTAAACCAAGATGTTGTTTTAATCTGTCTCGTAAATTTTTTGAACTTCCGACATAAAGATATTTGCTTTGGTTTGATTCATTATTTATTTTTTCATAATTTATTCTAAACATCCCAAACCCGTCTGCCGTTAATCTTTCTTTTTCTTTTTTTACTTCTTCAATATCTATTTTTTCATTGGTTTTAATAATATAAATCATTGGAACATTATTTTTAATAGTTTTAAGTAACTCTATATTTTCAGAATCATTTGATGTATTCATTTTAATTGTATTTATATAGCAAACATTTATGTGATTTTTTATTACTTCTAACTCACAAATATATTGTTCAACAAGTATTTTTAACTCATTATTTATGTCCGTTCTTTTCATATTTAATCCTATATTTTAATTTTTTATAAAATTCAACAATCATATCATTTATATCAATAAAAATAACTTTTTCAAAACAATCATTTGCAGTTATGAATTCTTTAACGGCAGTTGTTGCAATCTTGCAGGCTTCTTCTAGCGGGAAGCGATAAACTCCGCAGGAGATAGCAGGGAAAGCGATTGATTTTATTCCGTTCTCTTTGGCGATATTTAGTGCTGTTGTATAGCAGGATTTAAGGAGTTCTCTTTCGTTAGAATTGCCTCCCCTCCAGACGGGACCAACAGTATGAATTACAAATTTTGCAGGTAAATTATATCCTTTTGTGATTTTGGATTGACCGGTTTCACAGCCATTCAGTGTTCTACATTCCTCTAATAATTTACCTCCCGCAACACGGTGGATTGCACCGTCAACTCCGCCACCGCCAAGCAAACTTGTATTCGCAGCATTAACTATTGCATCAACTTCTAATTTTGTAATATCACCCTTAATTACTTCAATTTCTGTCATAATACACCCTTTTATTTTGTTATCTTATTATACTCTTTTAGTAGTTTAATTTCTTCTTTTAAACCTTCAATTTCATCTTGCATTAGTTCGTGTTCAAAACTATACT
>JAFXYU010000221.1 GCA_017541565.1 bacterium
AACTTAACAGGTATATTGCGTTTGCAAGGTATCACAAGATAAAGGCAGTTTTGTGTTTTAATAAAAACGATCTTTCGTCTGATGATAAGATGATTGAAAAAGTGTTTTCCATATATGAACCCTTAGGATATGATGTTCTTTTTACTTCGGCGGTAGAGGGGTATGGATTAGATGAGTTTAAAGAAATTTTGGATGATAAGACATCCGTTCTTGCCGGTTCTTCCGGTGTCGGAAAATCAAGCCTTATTAATGCGGTATCGGGATTGGATTTGAGAACCAAAGAAGTCAGCGAAAAAACTCAGCGCGGAACTCACACGACAAGGCATTGCGAAATTATTACAATTGACAAAAATACCAGAATTGTTGATACACCGGGTTTCAGTAATCTTAAATTTGATTTTATAATGCCAAACGAGGTGGATTTGTTATTTGAAGAAATTTATCCCTATAAAAAGAATTGCAAATTTGCTGACTGTCTTCATATACACGAAGCGGGTTGTGCGGTGAAGGACAATCTCGATAAGATAGATGAAACCAGATACTTTAGTTATCTTGAATTTGTAGAAGAAGCAAAACAGTACAAAGAGAAGGTCAAGTATCAAGGTGTGAAAACAGAAAGCGCTCATAAAAGAAAAAATGATGAAATTGCAGTAAAAATAAGTTCGAGAAAACGCGAGAGTGCAAGAAATACTAAAAAACAAAAAATATATAAGGATATAGACGATGAAAGAGTTGATTAAACTTGTAGAAAAAAAACTGGATGAATATTTGCAAATAGTATATCCTGAGGATATTTTTAAGGCTATGAAGTATACTCTTATGCTTCCCGGAAAAAGACTTCGTCCTGTTATGTGTCTGGAAACGGCAAGAATTTTGGGATGTGATATAAATAAAGTTCTTCCTTCCGCATGCGCTCTTGAGATGCTCCATGTTCAGAGTTTAATTCATGATGATTACCGTGTATGGATAACGACGATTTCAGAAGAGGAAAACCGTCTAATCATAAAGTTTTTGGTGAAGCAAATGCCGTTCTTGCAGGGGATGCGCTTTTAACCTTTGCTCCGCAGTTGATTATTGAAAAATCGACCGGACTTTCTGATACTCAAATTTTGAGAATAATACATGAGTATACAAAATTCGCAGGTGCATACGGTCTTATTGCCGGTCAAGTGGTTGATATTGAATCTGAGGGCGGAAAATTGGTAAAATCACCGGAGGAAACTCTGGATTTTATCCATCTCAACAAAACGGCAGTTCTTTTTCGTTTGGCTGTCAGAATGGGAGCAATCGCTGCAGATGCTGATGACAAGACAATAGATGAGTTTGATAATTTTGCCAAAAAATTCGGATTGGCATTTCAAATTTACGACGATATTATGGATGAAATTTCTTCTTTTGAAGAAATGGGAAAAACGCTCGGTAAAGATAAAGCCTCAGGTAAATTAACCTATGTTTCGTTGTATGGGCTTGAAGAAGCGAAGAATAAATTTAACTACCTGATAAAGGAATGTTATGATATAATAGAGAAGTACGAATCGAAAATATTTACGGAAATTTTGGAGAAGTTGGAATCCAGAATAGCAGGGCAGGAGTTTTAATGAATATATCAAGTATTTATAACACGGGATACGAAGTAATATTTGTGGCACTAACAGCACTACTTTTAACGCAGATATTCAAATGTTTAATTCATATTGTTGTAAAAAGACAACTGGATTTGAGGATGTTTACTACAACCGGAGGAATGCCGAGTTCTCATTCGGCAGGTGTTGTAGGACTTTCAACGGCCGTAGGACTGATTAACGGTTTTAATTCGGTAGAATTTGCGATTGCTATCGGATATGCATTCATCGTTATGTATGATGCGGCGGGGGTTCGTCGGGCAGCGGGAAAACAGGCTGCGTGTCTGAACAGAATTATTATGGATGTATATAAACAGGACTTGCAGGAGGCGGGCGGAAAACTCAAAGAACTATTGGGGCACACACCGATGCAGGTCTTCGTGGGTGCAATCTTTGGTGTGTTGTACGCATACTACGTTCACATTCATTTGGGATAACAATAAAATCTCTTGGAAGGACAGATGAAAAAACCGGATAAGGAAAACAAAGTATTCTATATAACTCACAGCGGTGAATTGTTGATATGGTTAATAATAATATTTGTTTTTGTTGTTTTCTTTACTTTTTATCATATAAAAAATGAAGAGATAAATAACGATTGTACGATTTTTTTGCCGGATGTTGATGGTCTTATTGAGGGTTCTCCCGTCAGAATGATGGGCGTTGAAGTCGGGCATGTTATTAAAATAAAGCCTATTAAAGATGAAGTTTTTGTAAAATTCCTTATTACAAATGAAAATGTTGTTATACCTCAGGGAACTCAGGCTACCGTAGAATTTAGCGGCATGGCAGGTTCAAAATCGCTTGAGTTATACCCTCCTAACGAAAAAACGTATGTTGATGCTTCGACTCCGCTTTTGACGGTAAATCCACCAAAAAGACTTCATGATGCTTTTGGTTTATTGAACGAAATGTTTAAAAGAATCGGCTCAATGATAACTACGACATCAATATTCGGAAAAAATTTAAAAACCATAGATATGCCTAAAGCAGGTTCTGCACAAGATTTGTCTGAATTTATGGAGTATTCCGATAAGGTATTGGATGATTCTATACAAAGAGCGGAAGATTTTGGAGAGAGGATTAAAAAGTATGGAAAATAAGAATTTAACTATAGTGTCAAACCCAATTGTCAATCAGAGTCTTTGTACTATAAGAAATAGAGAAACGGATACTCAGGGGGTAAGGCTTGCGGCACGAAAACTGACAAGGATTCTGCTTTATGAAGCAACAAAAAATCTTCCGCAAAAAGAGGTGGAAATTGAGACACCGGTTGACAAATGTAAAACTAAAACCATAAATGACGATATTACAATCATTATTTCTCCGATATTAAGAGCAGGACTTATTTTTACTGATGAAGCCGTTGATATTCTGCCTCAAGCAACTATAAGACATATTGGGATGTACAGAGATGAGAAAACGCTGAAACCTGTTTGGTATTATAACAAAGTTCCTATGCCGGTTC
>JAFXYU010000022.1 GCA_017541565.1 bacterium
CATCGGCCCTACCGCTATTGCGTAATCAACTTTTTCGGAATTTATAATTCTTTCCAGAACTTGTGTGACAAATCCTTTTTCTCCGAGTGTTCCGTCATCGGTTGTTATAAATAATTCCGTGCATGCACTTTTCATTTTGTCCTGCCAGAAGATTAAGTCTTTTGTTCTTGCTCCCATAATCATGTAGACTTTGTTTCCTGCTTCTTTGAAGGCTTTAGCGATTAAGTAACACGGTGCCGCACCATATCCTCCCGCAAGGCAAACGACAGTTCCGTATTTTTTGATATGAGTCGGCTGCCCGAGAGGTCCTGCTATGTCAACAAGTTCATCCCCGACATTCAATGAAGCCAGTTTTTTGGTGGAATATCCGACTGCCATAAAAACAAGAGTTAACGCTCCGGTTTCTTTGTCAACATCTGCAATTGTGAGCGGTACGCGTTCACCATTTTCTTCCGCTCTGAATATAATGAACTGTCCGGCCTTTGCATTTCTTACCACAAAAGGCGCATCTACCGTGATTTCATACTGATTCGGACAAAGTTCTTTTTTTGAAAGTATTTTGTATCCCATAATTTTACCCTCTTTTTACATACTACAATAAATAACATTTGCGGTAAAGATTTTAGGTCAAAATAATTTGCCCGAGAGGGGAATTTATAAAAATTCTCTGCTTTATAAAATATAGGAGTATTCAAAAATACATGTGTTATTGATAACAAAAGGAGTAAACAATGAAGAAAACATTATCGGTATTAACTGTATTAGGGATTGTTGCGATTTCAGGATTACAACAGGCTGACGCATTCTGTTGGTCAAGCCTAAATCCTGCATATTGGGGGCATTGTCCAAAATGTGAGAAAAAGAAGCCTGATTGCGGATGCAAAAAGAAAGTTGACAAAGATTGTCCATGCACTACAGGCGCTGCAGCACCTTGCAGCCCTTGCGTAAACCAATCACCTTGTGATCCTTGCCAAAAAACAATCCCGCAGCCAAAGCCTTGCGATGCATGTGACAGGTTACAACAGGAAATGCAAAATAAATAATTGTCGGGTCTGAAAGAAATTTTCTTTCAGACCTTTTGGTTTTTATTTCAAATCCATAAATCTCCTCTATATGCTTGATTTCAAAACATGGAAAATATTTTAAACTAATTGTGTTAGATGGGGAGAGATATGGCTAAATCGAATTTAAAATTAAAACAGGAAAAAAAGAACTCTTTAAAAGTTGTTGATAAAAACGCGGTAAAAACAACTTTATACAGTGATATAAATTTGAACAAGTGGAAGGAATATGACCATGTAAAAACGGATACTCTCTGGGAGTTTCCGACTCGTCTGAAAGAGGGCGGACACTCAAATGAATATCACGGAAATTATATTCCCCAAATAGCGCAACAGATTTATGAAAGATATACAAAAAAAGATGATATAGTATTGGATTTGTTCTTTGGCTCCGGCACGTCCGGTATAGAAGCGGTTAATATGAACAGGCGCTGTATCGGTGTCGAACTCAAGGATGAACTTGCAGAATCCGTATCGGAAAAATTTACTCCGAAGCAATTGGTAACTGATGTTAATATCATTTGCGCAGATTCTGCAAGCGAGGTTGCCAAAGAAAAAGTGCAAGCGCGTCTTGATATTATGGGAAGAAAGCAAGCACAATTACTAATGCTTCACCCGCCGTATGACGATATAATTAAGTTCTCCGATAAAAAAGAAGATTTATCAAACTGTGCAACGACGGAAGAATTTTATGATTTGTTTGAAAAAGTTGCAAAAAACGGATACGATCTTCTCGAAAAAGGACGTTTTGCGTGCCTTATTATAGGTGATAAATATGCAAATTCTCAGCATATTCCACTCGGATTTGAGTGCATGGCGAGAATGAATAAACTTGGGTTTATTACCAAAGCAATTATCATAAAAGATATGCAAGGTAACGAACGTGCTAAAGGGAAGACGGCAAATCTTTGGAGATACAGAGCATTAGCAGGCGGCTTTTATATCTTTAAGCATGAATACGTTATGGTGTTCCAAAAGGTATGATAAAAGAAGTTGAAAACGGGCTTCTTGTTCTCATAAAAATTGTTCCAAATTCATCAAAGAACGATTTAATTATTGAGGACGAGTTTATAAAGGTTAAGGTTACGGCTCAACCGATTGAAAACAAGGCAAACAAGGCTCTTATTGCATATTTGTCTAAAATTTTAAAAATCCCCAAGACGAGCATTGAAATTGTTAAAGGCGAAACTTCCAAAGAAAAGACTATTTTGTTTAAAACAAGTGACACAAACAAAATAGCAGAGATAATTTCCGCATTGACAAAGAGTTAAAAAAAATATACTATTAAAGAAAAGGTGTAAAGATGTATAAGCGTTGGTATGATGTAGATCCTACAGTTAGTTTGGCGGTCAGTTTGATGAGAAATGCAAACATCATGACCCAGTACAAATGCGCAGATTTAATTGTAAACAAATCCAAAGAAAACGGCGTGGATTTATCCGAAAATATATTAACCGATGCTTTTAATTATGTTTTAAGACGCTGGTATGATACCGACCAGAAAATCGCAGAAGCGTTTGAATATCTCAAATTAATGCCTCTCGAAATTCAAAAAGAAGCGGCTCTTGATATTATAAATCTGCTTCAGGAAGAAGAAGTCCGCTAAGTTATATGAGTACTTTTATTTCTTTATGTAAAAATCCGGCTCTTATTTCTGTAATATTATTGTGCTTTTTATGTCTCAGAAGAGTCAATGTTCTTTTAGCAATAATTGTATCAACAATAACGGCAGGTTTGTTGTCGGGAATGAATATAAAAGTCATTATGGATACTTTTATTTCAGGAATGGGCGGAAATTCGGAAACTGCATTGAGTTATATTCTTCTGGGTGCATTTGCTGCTACAATGGCGCATACCGGATTTACGGATGTTATTTCTTCCAAAATAGCAAATATTGTGACCGATAAAAAGGGGATTTTGCTTTTGTTGCTATGCCTTATAGCAATGGCATCACAAAATATTATTCCTATTCACATCGCCTTTATTCCGATACTTATTCCGCCTTTGCTCCCTTTAATGAATAGGATGCAACTTGACAGGCGTGCGGTCGCCTGTGTTCTTGCCTTTGGTTTAAAAATGCCGTATATTGCACTTCCTGTCGGTTTTGGCTTGATTTTTCAAAATTTGATAGCGGATAATATGGCTCAAAACGGAGTTCAGATACTCAGAGGTGATGTATGGAAATACACGGCAATTCTCGGACTGGGCATGTTTATTGGTTTGATGGTTGCATTATTTGTTACATATCGAAATAAGCGAGAGTATAAGGATATTAATATCGGCAGTACAACTGATATTAAGGAAACGAAATTCAGGAAAGAACATGTATTGATTGTTGTTGCGGCTCTTGCAACTTTTGTTGTTCAACTCTTGACCAAATCGCTTCCGTTGGGTGCGCTTGTGGGATTGGGTATAATGTTCTCTTGCAAAGTTATTCCAAATCACAAAATGGATTCTATGATGAATGAAGGAATATATCTTATGGGGTATGTTGCATTCGTAATGCTTGTTGCGGCGGGTTTTGCCGATGTACTCACAAACACGGGAGCAATTGAAAAAATGGTTAACTCTATTTTGCCTGTTTTGCCGTCGAATATATTTCTTAC